>CAINDT010000231.1 GCA_903847495.1 uncultured Actinomycetes bacterium | reverse complement strand
CTGAACATTGCCGCCGCCGCAGGCGTCCGACAATGCAAGGGTCACTCTTCAGCGAGACGTGCGCAGCACGGCTCCCCTGAAGACGTCACCCCACCGAGCCACCTCGAGGTGTTCCCGTCGTCACCGCGTCACAGCAGCAGCGACCGGACCGACACCACCATCAGCGATGTCGTTGACGGCCGCGATGATCGCGTCCATCTGCGCGTCGTCGAATACGCTCGAGGCGAGCGAGCGGAACTTCGCGCACATGCCGTCGTACCCGAGCTTGTTCTCCGGATCGCCCTTGGCGTGCTCGAGCGATGCCGTCAGCGTGCGACCGTCGGTCGTCGTGATCGTCATGTCGCACGGCCAGAGGTCCGGGTACTTCGCGTCGAACTCGGGCTTCACAATGGCGACGGTCTTCTCCGCCACCGCGAGCACGCCTGCATCGCCGAGCGCCTCGGTGGCGTACTCGTCGAGGGAGGCCTGGCCCTTGGCGATACCGAGACCGACGGCATACGGCAGCGAGAACTGCGCGTCCACGTCGTTCGTCGGCCGCACCTTGCGGTCCCGCGGCTCGACGACGATGCCGATTGCGGCCGTCACGACACCGACCTCGATCGAGGCGATGTCATCGGGGCCGATGCCGTGCTCGTCGCGCAGGCTGATCGCAAGATCGATCGGTCCCTGGTTGTAGCGGCAGCAGGCATGCGGCTTGACGCTGGTGATCGACAGCTCGAACGGCTGACCGAGGCCCTGCGTGAGGCGCGCGAGGTTGTCCTCGGAGCCATACCCGCGGAGCAGGCCGTCACGGCCGTCGAACGGCAGCAGCGGGCCCGTGAAGCCGTTCTGGGCGAGGCGCGCAGCGACGTAGCCGGCGTGGCTCGACCAGCCCGGATGCAGGCGCTTGGTCCACGCGCCCTCGGACAGGAACTCCGTGCGCCCCGCTGCCTGGCTGGCGGCGATGCCGAACGCATGCGCCAACTGCTCCTCGTTGAGCCCGATCAGCTTGCCAACGGCCGCTGCCGTCGAGAACGGGCCGACGATCGCCGTCGGGTGAAAGCCCTTGGCGTAGACCTCCTTGGCCGTCAGTGCGCGACCGAGGCGGCACGCCACCTCGTAGCCGGCCACGATCGCGGCGATCACGTCGCGACCGGACGAGCCCTCGACCTCAGCTGCCGCCATGACGCCGGGGATGACGACCACGGCCGGATGCAGCGACGAGGCGGAGTGCGTATCGTCGAGCTCGACGGAGTGCGCGGCGATCGAGTTGGAGAACAGCGCCCACTCGGGGCGCGCCGGTTGCTTGCCAACGACGGCCGTCAGCACCTCACCGGTATTCGCGCCCATCGCAGCGAGCGTCGCATCGACGCTCGGCATGTTCTCCATCACGCCGCCGCGGGCGGCCGTGCCGAGGTGATCGAGGATCAGCTCCCGGCAGTAGGCCTCCGTGTCTGCGTCGATGTCCTCGTACTTGAGGTCGAGGACCCAGCGTGCAAGCTCCCGTGCGATCACGGAACCACCACGATCTTGCCGAAGTGGCCGCGGCTCTCGAGGCGCTCGAACGCCTTGCGGATGTCCTCGAGCGGTACCTCGGTGTCGACGAGCGGCTTCAGCTTGCCGTCGGCGACCATCTGCATGACGGTCTGGTACTCGCTCTTGGTGTACGTGAACGAGCCGATGATCTGCCACTGCATGCGGAACAGCGGGATCATGTCGACCGGCACGACCTCGCCGGAGTGGCCGCCGCAGGTGACGAGGCGACCGTCCTTGCCGAGCGAGTGCAGGCCGGCGGTGAAGAGATCGCCGCCGACGTGCTCATACGTGAGGTGTGCGCCGGCACCGTCGGTGATGCGCATGACCTCTTCGACGATGTCCTGCTTGGTGTAGTTGATGCCGTGGTGCATGCCGAACTTCGCCGCAGCCTCGAGCTTGTCGTCACCCGACGACGTGCCGATGATGCGGGCACCGCTCATGGCGGCGAGCTGCACGGCGGCCGAGCCAATACCCGAGCCGACCGAGTTGATCAGCACGGTCTCGCCGATCGCCAGGCGACCGCGCGTGAAGAGCATGTGGAACGCCGTGCCGAACGCGATCTGCGTGGCGGCCGCATCCGCGTACGAGAGACCGTCGGGGATGCGCACGAGGTGGCTCTCCGGGATCGCGCTGTACTCGGCGTAGCCGCCAGGCCGCGTGATGCCGATGAAGTCGTTCGCGGCGAGGTTCTCGCGTCCGGTGCGGGCGTAGATGTTGTTGAGATCGATGCCCATCAGGTACGGGGCAACGCGGTCGCCGACCTTCCACTCGTCGGAGACGGCAGACCCGACCTCAACGATCTCACCGGCGAGCTCTAGGCCGAACACGCCGCCCGGATCGACCGGGAAGCGCGAGATACCCTCGCGGAAGTCGACATCCAGGTGGTTGAGCGCGCACGCCCCCACCTTGATCAGCACCTCGTTCGGTGCGGGCTTCGGCGTATCGATGTCCTCGACGACGATGTTGTCGATCCCGCCGAACTCATGAAACAGCGCTGCGCGCATGGCTCTCTCCTCCGTCTCGCAGTGGGAGGAAGTATCGCCGTCCTCAGCAGCCCGGTCAAACCCTACGCTTGGTGTGGGTTTACGCCGCCGCGAGCACCGAAGTACATCCCGAAGCCCGCGATCACCGTGATCACGGCGGTGAAGGTCCACGCCGCGCCCCAGCCCCAGTGGTCGGCGAGATACCCGAGGATCGGCGGGATCACGACGACGCCGGAAAACACGCAGCGCAACGACCAGCCGGACAGCCGGCCGACGTGCGTGGAGGGCACGGAATTGGCGACGAGCGCGAGGAACACGCCGTTCCAGCCGATGCTCGAGAGCCCGACGAGCACGAAGCACGGCCACAGCAGCGGCCCCGTCGGCAGCACGGCCATGCCGATCAGTCCGAAGGCGGCCACGAGGGACGTGATCAGGAGGCCGGTCCAGCGGTTGTTGCGGAACCAGCGGTCGGAGATCACCGCCCAGCCGAGCCGGCCGATCGTGCCGCCGGCCATCAGCACGGCAAACGACACGCCGGCGATGGCCAAGCCATAGCCGTGCCGCTCGGTCAGAAACAGCGTCGTGTACGCCATGAACCCCTGCTGCGTCCCGGCCATCAGGAACCCGAAACCGCCCACGCCGAGCCGCCAGGTTCGGCGGATGCTGAGCTTCTCCATGACCTGCTCGCGGTGTGCGCGCGGGCCGACCTGATGATTGAGGTTGTCGCGCGTCGCAACAACGAGGCCGGCCACGACGAGGGCGCCGACGACGGGGGCGAGCATCGACAGCCGCCAGCCGAAGGCATCGGCCAGAGCCGGCAGCGTCAGCCCTGCGATCAGGCCACCGAGCGTCACCCCGATCTGCTTGGCGCTCATCACGAGGCCCTGATTGGCGCCGTCGGCCGCACCACGGACGATCACGTTCGTCGGCGGGGTGATGCAGCCGTAGGCGAGGCCCACACCGAACATGGCGACGACGAACAGCCAGACCCACGGCGAGGCGGCGGCGGTCAGTTCGGTGACGGCAATGCCGATCATGGCGATGGCGAGGAGGCGCACGGCACCGAGCCGATCGGTCAGATGGCCGGCAGGCGTGCTCGCTACGGCGGCGCCGAGGAAGATCGCCGCGGTGATGAAGCCGATGGCCGTCAGGCTGATGTCGAGATCAGCGCGCACGAGCGGTGCCAGCGGCGCGAGCGACAGGTTCGCGTAGGCGCCCATCATCAGCGCTCCACCGCTGATCGCCACCGCTGCGACGGCGCCTCGCCGGCCGACCGCCTGGGGTGCGTGAACACTCATCACCGGCAATACTTCCATAGAATCCTTCGGTCAACAGAGGACACCGTATGAGCGCACCCATCCGCACCCTGATGTTCGCCTCCGCCAACGACCCCGTACGGTCGCTCAAGGCGATCGCCATCGGGGCGTCCGCCGTGTGTCTCGACCTCGAAGACGCGGTCGCGACGAGCGAGAAGGCCGCGGCGCGCGCAGTCGTGGCCGAGACGCTGCTCGACCCGTCCGTCGAGGGTGCCAATGCCCACGTGCGGATCAACGGCGTCGACACGGCGTTCTGCGATGACGACCTCACGGCGCTCGGTCCGCTGCTGCCCCGCCTGAG
>CAINDT010000230.1 GCA_903847495.1 uncultured Actinomycetes bacterium | reverse complement strand
GGCACCGCCATGCAGCGCTCCGAACACCGCCACGACCGCCGTGGTCGTCTCGGTGACGTACTTGAGGAACATGCCGACGAGAAGGCCCGCCCACGTGAAGGCCTCGAGCAGTGCGACGCCAGCGAAGATGCGGCCCCAGCCAGAGCGGGTAGATGGCGCGGCGTCATGCATTGCCTGTCCTATCGCACATCACAAGCCCTCGGCTCGCCTCTCGGAGCGGGCCTACGCGGTCGATGCGCTGTACTCCTCGGGTTGGACTCGAACCAACAACCCTCCGATTAACAGTCGGATGCTCTGCCATTGAGCTACCGAGGAATGCGGCGGAAGCATAGCCCGAACGCCGCAGCCTGCGACGCGCTACCGGTCGGGCACGTTCATCGCCCGCAGCTCCGTGCGGAGCGCCTCGGATGCGCGCTGCAGCTCGGCCAGTCGGCGCATCTCATCGCCACTGGCGGAGCCGTCCTCGACGCGCACGCGGAGCGGGCCGATCTCGTCGTCTGCCGCGCGCAGCTGGACCTGCAGGACGAGCTCGCGCAGCGCCACGCGGCCGGCGGCCTCGTCGGGGATGATGCCGGCCGCGGGATCCCAGCGTCCGACCAGCGCGTACAGCTCGGCCACGACGTCCTCCGAGCCGGGTGGTGTCTCCGGGTCCTTGCCCTCCAGACGCGCCTGCACCCACGGCACGAGCGCGAGGTGCGAAGGATCGCGCAAGGCGGGTGCCGACTCCGCAAGCGCGTCGAGACCGTCGAACGGCAGTGCGAGACAGGCGGCCAGCAGCTCTCGCTCCACGCGTGTGCGCTGATCGAGCCGCCGACGGGCGCGGTCGAGGGCGCCGTCCTGCGCCACCGGCTGGCCGATGCGTGCGCCGCGCGTGAGCCGCGCCTCCAGCTCCGCGTCGAGACGCAGGGCATCGGCCACGCGGCGTACCTGCGCCGACCGGTCGGGTGTCGGCGGTGCGTCGGACAGGATGGTGCGGAGCTGCGCGTACACCGCGTCGATTCCGTCCTCCTCTCGTCGCGCCAGCGCCCGGCCGACGAGGAACGAGAGCACGCTCACGGCGCCGGCGAACGCCTGCTCGACCGCTTCCTTGCCGCCCTCGGCGATCTCCGCCGGATCCTGCCCTGCTGGGAGCGGCACGATCTTGACCTCAAAGCCCTTCTGTTCGGCCAGTCGCATGCCGCGTAGCGCAGCGTCTTGGCCGGCCTGGTCGGCGTCGAAGGCCAGTACGAGCGTTGCGCAGAGGCGCCGCAGCTCGGTCAGCTGCTCTTCGGTCAGGCTCGTGCCCATAGACGCCACGGCCTCGTCGACACCCACGGCATGCAGCGCGATCACGTCGGTGTAGCCCTCGACGATCACCGCGCGCCCGCTCTTGGCGATCGGGCCACGCGCATGGTGCAGGCCGTACAGCAGCTTGCCCTTGTGGAAGAACGGCCCCTCCGGCGAGTTGATGTACTTCGGGCCCTCCGCTCCAGGCATCACGCGTCCGGCGAAGCCGCGCACGCGTCCGCGGCCGTCGAACAGCGGGAAGACGATGCGACCGCGCAGGCGATCGATCGGACCGTTGCGCCCTTCACTGGCGACGCCGGACGCCAGCAGTTCCTCGTTGGTGTAGCCCTTGCCCTTGGCGCCCTGCACGACCCGCTCCCACGCGTCGGGGGCGAAACCGATGCGCCAGTGGGCGATCAGATCCGCACCGAGCTTGCGGTCCACGAGGTACGCCCGCGCCGCCTCGGCCTCCGGACTCTCCTTGAGCACGCGCTCGTAGTAGGCGCAGGTCTCCTCCAGCAGGCGCTCGACGCGCTTCTCGCGCTCGATCTCGCGCGCCTCGGTGGGCGACAGCTCCTCGTACTCAATCGGCACGCCGTACCGCTCGGCCAGGCGTTCGACCGCCTCGGGAAAGTCGCAGGCCTCCAGTTCCATGACGAACTTGAACACGTCACCGCTGACGCCACAGCCGAAGCAGTGATACAGCTTCTGGGCGGGTTCGATCGAGAAGCTCGCGGTCTTCTCATCGTGGAACGGACAGCGCGCCATCGCGCGAATGCCCTGCTGCCGCACCTGCCCCGTGCGCGCGGCGACCAGCTCGACGAGATCGGCACGCTCGCGCACCTTCTCGACGGTGGCACGGTTGATGCGGCCGGCCACGCCTAGAACCGCCAGGCGCTCGGCTCGAAGCGCTCGCGATACGCCCGAAGCGCGTAGCGATCCGTCATGCCGGCCACGTGATCGACGACGCGCGTCTCGAACGGGTCGTCCCCCGCCGGAACCTCCTCGGGGTGCTCGAGATACCACGCGAACAGCGATTGCACGACGTTGCGGATGCGGGCGCGCTCCGTCTGCGTCGCCGGGCGCATGTAGACCTCGTCGAACATGAACGCCCGCAGCTCCAGGAGCGCCTCGGCATACGGCGCGGTCTGCTGGATATCCAGCACGCGCGCGGACTCCTCGACGAGGTCGTGCACCAGTGCGTCAATGCGGCGGGCCGCCGTCGAGCCGAGCAGATCGACCGGGCCGGCGGGCAGGCGTGCGGGATCGAGCACGCCCGCGCGTACCGCATCGTCGATGTCGTGGTTGATGTAACCGAAGCGATCCACGAGCTTGACGATGCGCGCCTCCGGCGTGCGCGGCACGACCGGGCCCGTGTGGTTGAGGATGCCGTCGCGCACCTCGTCGGTGAGGTTGAGGCCACGCCCGTTGCGCTCAAGGTGCTCGACCATCCGCAGAGAGTGCTCGTTGTGGTGGAAGCGGCGACCCGTGCGCTCCTCGAGCGCATCGGACAGCGCCTCCTCGCCCGTATGCCCGAAGGGCGGATGGCCGAGATCGTGCCCGAGAGCGATCGCCTCGGTCAGGTCCTCGTTCAGCCCCAGCGCGCGTGCCACCGCGCGCGCGATGCCGGTTACCTCGAGCGTGTGCGTAAGGCGCGTACGGAAGTGATCGCCCTCGGGAGCGATGAAGACCTGCGTCTTGTGCTTGAGGCGCCGGAACGCCTTGGAGTGCACGATGCGATCGCGATCGCGCTGGAACGGTGTGCGCAGGCGGCACGCCTCCTCAGCATGGGCACGCCCGCGTGAATCAGCGGTACGTGTGGCCCACGGCACGAGCCGCGCATCTTCCTCACGCAGCATCCGCTCGAGGAAGCCATCAGCAACAGGGCCGGACAGCGCCTCGTCGCGTTCCTCGTGGGAAAGGTCGTTCACACCACGTAGCGTAGTCAACGCCCCGTAGTCGGGCGCATGCGTCCTCGCCTTACGAATCAGATGATCACAGGGACGGTGCCGCCATCGACGCCCCAGGCGGAGCCCGTGACGTACGACGAGCGCGCACTGCAAAGCAGGGCGATCACGTCCGCGATCTCCTCCGGCTGCGCCATGCGCCCGATCGGCCGACCCGCGCCCGCCTTGGCGAGCGCATCCTCGCGCGTGCCCTCGCCCTTGTTCTGGTCGGCGAGGCCGCCATCGGCGAGCCATGTCGGGGTGTGCGTCGGCCCCGGACAGACGGCGTTCACGAGCACCCCGTTCTTCGCCTCCTGGTCCGACACGAGCTTGGAGTACGACAAGAGCGCGGCCTTCATCACGCTGTAGTCGGGCATGCCACCCGACGGCCGCTTACCTGCGGTCGACGAGACGAGCACGACGCGCGCCTGATCGCTTTGACGCAGGTGCGGCAGCGCGGCGCTGGTGGCGCGGATGTGGCTCATCAGATTGCCCTGGAAACACGCCTCCCAATCGGCGTCGGTCACATCGGCAAGCTTGCGTGACACGGCGAAGCCCACATTGGCGACCAGTGCGTCGAGTCGACCAAAGCGCTCAACCGTGGCCGCGACGGCAGCCTCGGGAACGCCCGGAGCCGCAAGATCGCCAGCGAAGGCGAAGGCTTCGGCGCCGAGACCCTCGAGCACCGTCACGGTCTCGTCCAGGCCGGCCTGGCCCCGCGCAGCAACCGCCACGCGTGCGCCTTCCCGCGCCAAGAGCTCCGCGGTGGCGCGGCCGATGCCCGCCGAACCGCCGGTGATCAGCACGACGCGCCCCTGCAATCCCAGATCCATGCCTGCAGGGTACCGCCTGCGGGGAAGGTGACGCGTACCCTTGGGGCATGGCACGTGTGATTCTGATCCGCCACGGCGAGACCGACTGGAGCCGTGATGGTCGCTGGCAGGGCTGGAGCGACGTGCCGCTCAACGAGAAAGGGCACCGACAGGCGCGCGAGCTCGTCGAGCCCCTCGCCAAGCAACACCCCACGCATCTCGTCGTCTCCGACCTGATCCGCACGCAGCAGACCCTGCAACCTCTGGCCGATGCGCTCGGTGTCACACCGGTGATCGACCCCGAGGTGAAGGAGATCGACGTCGGCAGCTGGGCCGGGCTCTCCCATGCCGAGGCCGAGGAGCGCTATCCCGACGGCGTGGCGCGGCATGACGCCGGCGGTACCGGCTGGGAAGACGGCGAGACGTACGGCGACATCGCAATCCGCGGCGAACGCGCGCTCCTGCGCCACACCGCCGACCTGCCGGCCTCTGCCCTCTTGATCGTCTGCGCCCACGGCGGCCTCATTGGCGCCACAGTCGGGCGGCTGATGGGCATGACCCCCGACGAGCAGCGCCAACGGCTCGGTCGCCCCAGCCATGGCCACGCGACGTACCTCAAGCGCAAGGACACGCCCGAGGGCGTGAGTTGGCGCCTCCTGGCGTACAACACACCGCTGGGTGGAGATGCCGGCCCACCCGTCGAGCTGACGATCCTGTAGAACCCCATGCTGATCGACCGTTGAGCGTTGCGGGCAGCAGGCCCCGGCCTCCCCGTCCGCGACGGACCGGTCCCAGAACGACAGAAAGCCACCCCTTGCGGAGTGGCTTTCTGAAGATTATTCCGGCGGCGACCTACTCTCCCGGGCAGTTTCCCACCAAGTACCATCGGCGCTGAGGGGCTTAACGACTCTGTTCGAAAAGGGAAGAGGTGGATCCCCCTCGCCATAACCACCGGAAAGCGGTTGGGCACAGTCTGCGGCGTCGTCGCCCGCTCCCTGAGAACTACATAGTGATAGAAGTGTTCGTACTAAATAAGTCCTCGAGTTATTAGTACGGGTTAGCTGCATGCATTGCTGCACTTCCACATCCCGCCTATCAACCTGGTGGTCTTCCAGGACTCTTACTCCCTCAAGGGGATGGGAGAACTTATCTCCAGGTGGGCTTCCCGCTTAGATGCTTTCAGCGGTTATCCCATCCAGACGTAGCTATCCAGCGAT
>CAINDT010000229.1 GCA_903847495.1 uncultured Actinomycetes bacterium | reverse complement strand
TCAGGTGATACCGCAAGGCCGGTTCGGCATGCGGGTCCTCGAAGACGAGTGCGGCGATGTCATCGATCGCCACGACGATGTCGCCGAGACGCTGGCGTGGGTTACGCGGACTCAGATCCGGATCCCGTCCCGCTCGACCTCCTTAGCGACCTCGGGCTTCAAGAACGATGACGCCACGACGTCAACGCGCTCGCCAAGCAATTCCGAGAGCGCGTCGCGCAGGTCGAACAGCGGGAAGATCCCACGATCATCGAAATCGAAGTCCACGACGAGATCGATATCACTGTCGAGCCGATCCTCGCCGCGCGCCGTGGATCCGAAGACACGCGGATTGCGTCCGCCATGCGCACGAACGAGCGCGCGGATCGCACGGCGCTGCGCCTGCAGCGCGCGAAAACGCCGCTGCGACACATCGGCCGTCGACGCGCCGGGCTCGCTCCCGATCACCAGGCGTCGACCGGCGGCGCGCAGCACGCGATCGAGCGTGACGAACGACGGCGAGCTCGTCCCGGCCTCGTAGCGCGCGATCGCCGGCTGCGAGGTCCCAGCCCGACGCGCGAGTTCGACCTGCGACAGCCCTGCGGCGAGGCGCGCCTCGCGAATGAGGACATCCGGCGTCATGCGACAACTATACCGGTACCGGTATACCATCTGCATACGCGCTGCGAACGAAAAGCAGAGCATGGCCACTCTGGCACGCACCCGCTCCACGGCGCTGACGACCGCGAAGATCACGCTCGCCGTCGCCGCCGTCTACAACATCGTCTTCGGTGCCTGGGTCGTGCTGTTCCCCGCCAGTGCATTCGACCTCGCGGGCCTCGAGCAGCCGAACTACCCCGAGCTGTGGCAGTGCATCGGCATGATCGTCGGCGTGTATGGCATCGGCTACGCGATCGCCGCGCGTGATCCGATCCGGCACTGGCCGATCGTGCTGGTGGGGCTGCTCGGCAAGGTCTTCGGCCCGATCGGCTTCCTCGGCGCGGTCGTGCAGGACCGCGTCCCGCTCGAGGCGGGGCTGATCATCCTCACCAACGATCTGATCTGGTGGCCCGGCTTCGGGCTCGCACTCTGGCTCGCCTGGCGCGCGCACCGCGACGCCCGGCCGTAGCCGTCAGCCGCGCAGCGGAATCGCCACCGGGCGAATCGGCGTGCCCGTCGCGCCCGTCAGCTTGAGCGGGAAGCCCATGAAGGCGAACTCGTACACCTTCTCGCGACAGACCTCCTCGAGATCGATCACCTCCATCAGCGGACAGCCGGCCGTCGCGAACAGGTACGAGTGCACCGGCAGGAACGTATCCGGATCGGGATTCGGCACGACCTCGAGGCTGAGGCTGTCGGCGCCGAGCAGCATCGCGCCCGCCTCCTCGCACAGCCAGCGCGCGGCGCCCATGCCGATGCCGGGCTGGTCCGTGATGTACGCCTGCACATCCGGCCAGACCGTCATGCGACCGGTGCGGATCAGGACGATGTCGCCCTGCTCGATCGTCGAGCCCTGGTGCTTGAGCGTGTCCTGCAGCTCCTGCGCGGTAATCTCGTGCACCGGATCGAGGCAGTCGACACCGTGCATGCCGGCAACGTCGATCACGACGCAACGGCCGATGATCGGCGGGTAGTGCTCCGCGCCACCGACAAGCCAGTGGCGGCTGCCGAGGTTGGCCTTCTGGTTCCAGCCGTTCCAGAACATGCCGTCGTAGCCGAAGTGGTTGAGGGTGTCGAGATGCGTGCCGCAGTGCGTGTACATCTG
>CAINDT010000228.1 GCA_903847495.1 uncultured Actinomycetes bacterium | reverse complement strand
GGAGCCAGAGCTGAGCGGCAAACCGCTTCGCCGCTTCAAGATCGCCCGCACGATACGCGGCTCGTGCGCGTCGTGTGAGGTCGATGTCGATGGCGGCGTCGTCGGGCATGCGTTCTGATTCTGCCGGTTCGGGTGCGGGAAGGGAAGCGGGATGCGCAGCAGGAAGTTCATGTTGGCCTCTCGTCGGCCCCTGCTCGCACTCGCTTACGTACGGATGTTCGATACGCGATTCGACCTACGACGAGAAGTCGAGCAGCACCTTGCCGACCTTGCCGGAACCCTCCATGTGCGCGAGCGCATCTGCCGCCTCGTTCCACGGGAAGGCGCGGTCGATCACCGGGTTGAGTCGGCCCGCGTCGAAGTGCGGCCCGAGCTCGTGGTGGAAGCGCTGGATGGCATCGGCCTTCTCCTCGATCGGACGGGCACGCAGCGTGGTACCGAAGATCGTGGCGCGCTTCGTCATCAGGTCGCGCAGCATCAGCTCGACCTTCTGGCCGGCGCCGATGCCGACGATGGCAAGGCGGCCGAGCCGCGCGATCGCCTGCATGTTGCCCTCGAAGTTGGGCGCGCCGACGAGCTCGAGGATCACGTCCGCGCCGCGGCCGCCGGTCAGCTCGAGCACCGACTCGACCCAGCCGTCTGCGTCGATCGCGGTGGCGCCCCAGCTCTCGATCGCCTTGCGGCCCTCGGCGTGGCGCGAGACGCCGATCACGATCGCGCCGGAGGCGACGCCGATCTGGACGGCAGCCGAGCCAACGCCACCGGCGGCGCCGTGGACGAGCAGCGTGTCGCCGGGGCGGAGCCCGGCCTGCGTCGAGATGGCGTCGTGTGCGGTGATGAAGACCTCGGGGATCGCTGCGATCTCGCGCGCGTCGAGACGCGACGGCACGTGCACGACGCAGCGCTCGTGGACAGCCACGCGATCGGCGAGACCGCCGCCGCCGACCAGGCCGTAGGCGCGATCGCCGACCTTCCAACTGCGCACCTTCGCGCCGACCTGCTCGACGACGCCCGCGACCTCGAGGCCCGGAATGTCGGACGGCCAGCCGGGCGGGGCGGGGTAGGCGCCCTTGCGCTGCGCGATGTCTGCACCGTTGATACCGGCGAAGGCCGCGTGGATCAGCACCTCCTCGTCCCCGCAGATCGGGTCGGGACGTTCCTCGCACGCAACGACCTCGTTCCCTCCGGCTCCGGTGTAGACGACGCAGCGCATGCGGTGCTCCTCGATCTCGACTTCGACTCCCAGCAGCGTACCCGCACGAGGAACCGCGCGGAACCTGGGGAACAATGAGCCCATGCGTCTGGTGTCTTGCGTCGTCCTGCTCGTCTTTGCCGCGACGCTGTCCGCTGCGTGCGGTGGCGGCTCATCGGACGACGCCGCGGCTGCCGCCCCGACCACGGCTGTGGCGCCCGCCACCATGGAGGCGCCCGTCTCGACCGAGGCCCCGGTGGAGGCCGAGCCCGCAAAGCCGAAGCTCCCGAAGCGCCTCGGCAGCGGCGAGCCCGTCACGTTCGCCTTCGGTGGCGACGTGATGTTCGAGGAGCCGATCCGCTCGTACCTGTCCGAGCCCGCCTCGGTGTTCGCGCCGATCCGCGGCGTGCTGCGTCGTGCGGACGTCGCGATGGTCAACCTCGAGACGGCAGTCACCGAGCGTGGCACGCCGACGCCGAACAAGGAGTACCTGTTCCGCGCGCCCGCCTCCGCCTTCGATGCACTCCGCCGCGGCGGTATCGACGTCGTGACGGTCGCCAACAACCACGGCATGGACTACGGCGCTCAGGGCCTCGAGGACACGCTGCGCGCGGCCAAGCGGAAGGACGTGCCGGTGGTCGGTGGCGGCCGTAGCGAGGCGCAGGCCTTCCGACCGTGGCGTACCACCGTCAACGGCCAGCGCATCGCGGTGATCGGCGCGACGCAGGTGATCGACGAGGAGTTCCTCTCGTGGTGGGAGGCGCGCGGGCGCCAGGCCGGGGTGGCGAGCGCCAAGTACGACATGGAGGATCGCCTGGTGCAGCAGGTCGTGCGGGTGCGCCGCAACAGCGACACCGTCGTCGTCTACCTGCACTGGGGCCAGGAGTTGGAGTCGTGCCCACTTGACCGCCAGGTGTCGCTGGCCAAGCGGCTCGTCCGGGCAGGCGCCGACATCATCGTCGGCTCGCACGCGCACATCCTGCTCGGCGGAGGCATGCTCGGACGCGCGTTCGTCGACTACGGCCTCGGCAATTTCGTCTTCTACACCGGCGGTGGCATCGCGGCTCAGACGGGCGTCGTCGAGGTGACGGCGACGGGACGCCGCATCGACGGCTACCGCTTCGTGCCGGCCACGATCTCCGGCGGGCGCCCCGAGCCCGTCACCGGGTCGGCGAAGGCGGCGCGCATCGCCGAGTGGAACGCGCTACGCGACTGCACCGGGCTTGACCGATGACCCGCCCGTGTCGACTTTGCGCTTGACGGCGATCGGCGCAAGCGCGGCGCCAACGATCACGAGGACGGCGCCGATCAGCGATACGATGCCCGGCCGCTCGCCGAGCACGACGTAGCTGAGGATCACGACCGTCGCGATCTCGACGGAGGCGACGAGAGCCGTCGCCGCACTGCCGAGGCGCATCAGTCCCATCGTCTGGAACAGACACGCGATGATGCTCGAAACGATCGCGACGCCGAGCAACGCCAGCCAGCCGGTGGCGTCGGGCAGCTCGTGGCCGCCGAGCAGGAGCCCGCTCGGCACGAGGAAGATCGCCGCCGCGAGGACCGTGATGCCGAGCCAGGCGAGGGGGTCGACGCCCTCGAGGCCCTCCTCCGCGACGAGGAAGTACCCGGCCACGATGCAGGCGAAGAGCAGTGTGAGGATCACGCCGAGCACATCGATCGAGCCGACCGGGCTGCCGATGGCCAGTGCGACACCGACGACCGTGATCGTCGTGACGAGGAGTGCCAGCCAGGTCAGGTGGACACGGCCGAGGATGCCGGCGCCGACGACCGTGAGGGCGGGGTAGATGAAGAGGATCAGCGTGACGGTGGCCGGATCCATGCGTTGCACGGCCGCGAAGTAGAGCGCCGGACCGGCAATCGACGTGAAGCACGCGATCAGCACCGGCCGGCGATGTCCGCGCAGCGTTGCGCGGCGCGCGCGGTTGAGGAGGAACAGCGCCAGTACGAGGAAGAGCGTGGCGCGCACGGCGAGCAGCACACCGACGGACGCGCCGTGCTCGTAGGCCACCGAGGCGAAGATCCCCTGGGTCCCGTAAAGAACAGCGGACACGGCGATGAACATCTGCGCGGTACCGATGCCATGAGGCGCTCGGATCAACCGATTGGACGGTGCGGAGGCCACGCCCGGCATCGTACGGAGGTGGGTGGCGCACCGTGGTTACGGCACGGTAGTGTTCCCCGCATGGCAGCCCTCTCGCACGATGCCCGCGCCTTCCGCGACACCGTCGGTGCGTTCGCCACGGGCGTGACCGTGGTCACGACATCCAACGCCGGTGCACCACAGGGCATGACGCTCAACTCGTTCACCAGCGTCTCGCTCGACCCGCTCCTCGTGCTGGTGTCGATGGCGCACGGCACGCGTTCACTCGACGGGATCAAGCAGAGTCGCAAGATGGCCGTTAACGTCCTGCATCGCAAGCAGCAGGAGACGGCGCTCGCGTTCGCGCAGCGCGGCGGCGAGTTCCCAACGGAGCACGCGGTACTCGACCCCCACGGCTTCTACTCCGTGCGCCACTCGCTCGCGATCATGCGCTGCGAGATCTTCGACATCGTCACGGCCGGCGACCACGATCTGGTGATCGGCGAGGTCGTCCACTTCGAGAGCTCGCCAGGCGAGCCGCTGATCTTTCATCGCGGCGCCTTCGGTGGGCTGGACGAGGATGCGCTCGTCCCACGCGGCCGCGTCATCGGGATCTCCGATGGCGAAGGCTGGATGTAACGCCGTCTCGGCAATTCGTACGGATTCGCACGTACCCGCTGCAATTCCCGTGGCAATCGGCTAGGGTTGGCCACATCCCGCCGCTTGGGGGGACGTGAGGCCCGGCGCACTGGGTCGTTAGAGAAGGACGGGTGCCGCATGGCGACCGGAGTTGTGAAGTGGTTCTCCGATGCAAAGGGCTATGGCTTCATTGCCCCTGATGGCGGAGGCAAGGATCTCTTCGTCCACTACACCAGCGTTGCGGGTTCGGGTTTCCGCACGCTCCGCGAGGGTGCCAAGGTCACCTTCGAGGCGCGCGAGGGCCAGAAGGGCCCCGAGGCGATCGACGTCGAGATGGTCGACTGATCAACTGCGTCGTGCGGCGTCGCCTCTGCCTTCGGGTGGAGGCGGCGCCTCTTTTTTTTGCGCGGCTAGTCTCCCGGTGACACCGAGGAGCGGCAGATGACCGACGCATGGGGCGCCTTCGAGGCGCGGATGAACGAGCAGAGCGACCTGGGCGGCATCATGGGCCTGCTCGGCTGGGACGAGCAGACGATGTGCCCGCCCGGTGGTCGTGGTGCGCGGGCCCACCATGGCGCGACGCTGGCGGCGATCGCGCATCAGCGCCTCGTCGATCCCGCTTATGGCGAGGCGATCGAGGCGGCCGCCGCGCTGCCCGACCTCACGGTCGCCCAGCAGGCGATGGTGCGTGAGGCGCGTCGCAGCCGTGACAAGGCGACGAAGCTGCCCGAGGCATTCGTACGCGCGATGGCGCAGCAGCGTTCCACCACCAACCAGGCGTGGGAGCACGCCCGCGAGACGAAGCGCTTTGCGGATTACCGGCCCGCGCTCGAGCAGCTGATGCGCCTCAAGGTCGAGGAGGCCGATCTCCTCAAGGGCGACGGCACGCGCTACGACGCGCTGCTCGACGACTTCGAGCCGGGCATGCGTCTCGAGCGCCTGCAGCCGCTGCTCGGTTCGCTGCGCGATCGCCTCGTGCCGTTCGCGCAGACGTTGCTCGATGCACCGGCGCCCGACGTCGCCGTGTTGGAGCAGGGTTTCGACCGCGATCGCCAGTATGCGTTCTCGCTGCGTGTCCTTGAAGACCTTGGCTTCGATTTCGAGCATGGCCGTCAGGACCTGTCGACGCATCCGTTCACCGGTGGCACTGCGCCGAGCGACGTGCGCCTGACGACGCGCGTCTGGGAGGACTGGCTGCCGGCCTGTCTCTACGCGACGGTGCACGAGTGCGGCCACGGGCTCTACGAGCAGGGCCACGCTCGCGAGCTGTGGCGCACGAGCGTCTGCGGCGCGCCGTCGCTCGGCCTGCACGAGTCGCAGTCGCGCTTCTACGAGAACGTGATCGGCCGCTCGCTCCCGTTCTGGGAGCACTACCTGCCGGTGGCGCGTGAGTTCTTCCCCGGCCAGCTCGACGGCGTTGATGCGATGGCGATGCAGCGCGCGGTGTGCCGCGTGGCCCGCACGCCGATTCGTGTCGAGTCGGACGAGGTCACCTACAACCTTCACATCCTGCTGCGCTTCGAGCTGGAAGTTGATCTGATCGAGGAGCGCGTCGCGGTCGCAGACCTCCCAGAGGTTTGGAACGCCCGCATGGAGCAGTACCTCGGCTACACGCCGAAGGACGACGTGGAGGGCGTGATGCAGGACGTCCACTGGTCGGAGGGCCTCTTCGGGTATTTCCCGACCTACACGCTCGGCAACCTCTACTCGGCGGCGATCCGCGAGGCGATGGCCCGCGACCTGCAGATTGACGACCTCGTCCGTGCCGGTGAGTTCGCGCCGATCCTGACGTGGCTGCGCGAACGCATCCACGCTGTCGGCGCCGTGCCGCTCGGCGAGGTTCTGATGCGCGAGGTGACGGGCAAGCCACTCGAGGTCGACTCCTTCATGACGTACCTCGAGACGAAGTACGGCGCCCTCTACGGCGTCTGATCGCCGACCACGTTCTGATTGGGGTCTGACCCCAATCGGAACCTGATGGCGCTACGGCGCCTTGCGGCCGTGCTCGACGAAGTGCCGGTGCGTGATCGGCATCTGCGTCTCGAAGAGCGCCTCGACGGCCTCGGCGTAGCGTCGGATCTCGCGCTGCGCGTGCTCCTGGTTGCGGAGCGAGAGGAAGTTCATCAGGCTGCGCGCGTTCAGCGTCCAGAAGAACTCGGTCATGATCCCGACAGGCAGGACGCTGCGCGCGACCTCCTTGGCGACGCCGTCGGCGAGCATGCCCTCGTACGCCGCGTAGGCGGCGCGGTAGGACTCCTCGATCGTGCCGCGCGTCTTCTCGGCGAGGTCCATCGGCACCGACTCGAACGTGTACGCGCCGGGCTTGCCGACCTGCGTGCGTACGTCCTCGAGCGCGGGCACGTAGAACGCCTCGTCGATCTTGGCGTAGCGCCCTGACAGTTCGTTGAAGGAGCCGACGCGGTGGCGGATCCACTCGCGCATCACGAAGATCGGGCAGCGCACATGGAAGCGGAAGGCGTTGTGCTCGAACGGCGTGCCGTGACGCTCGCGCATCAGGAAGCCGATCAGGCCCTCGTCGCGCTCGTCCATCTCCTCCTTGCGCGTCCCGAACGAGACGCGCGCGGCGTTGACGACCGAGAGGTCGTCGGCCATCGCCTGGTCGAGGCGGACGAAGCCGTCGGTGAAGACGTCGATGCGATCCATACGCGAAACCTAGTCGGCGCTCCGGCGGAACCGTCCGCGAACGCCCGCGGGGCTACTGCGCCATACGCCCGCCGTCGACCACGAGTTCGGTACCCGTCACGTAGTCGGCGGTGAGCAGGTAGCGCACCGCGGCGGCGATGTCCTGTGGCGCACCGATCCGCCCGAGCGGGATGCGCGTGACGATGCGCTCCAACGCATCCGCATCGACTTCGTCGGGCGGGAGCACAGTGCCGGGGTGCACGACGTTGATGCGGTGGCGTGGGGCGAGCGAGCGAGCCAGACCGGAGACGAGCGCGCGCTGCGCGCCCTTGGCGGCCGAGTGCGGGAGATACGACGGCCAGCCGCGCATGCCCGCGACATCGCCGATCACCACGATCGAGCCACCGTCGGCGAGCGTCTGCTGCGCCGCCTGCGCCACGAAGATCAGGCCGCGCACCACGGAGCCGAGCGCGTCCTCGACGAGCTCCGGCGTGATGTCCTCGAGCGTGGTGGGGGTGAACGCACCGCCCGCGGCGTAGACGACGCCGTCGAGTCCGCCGAGCGCGGTTGCTGCATCGACGACGACGGCGCGCGCCTGCGTCGCGTCGGTGAGATCGGCCGTCAGTGCTGCCGTGCTGCGCCCGTCGCGCACCGCGACGGGCTCGACCGTCGAGCGCGATGAGACCGCCACGCTGCAGCCGCTGGCGGCAAGATCCTCCGCGATCGCACGGCCCAGTCGGCGGCCGCCACCGCAGACCAGCACGCGTGCGCCGTCGAGATCCATGTGCGAACGGTATCGGACGGCGGCGGGTATCCCGCAGCCACCGCTGTAGGCTGCATATGTGCAGGCGCCCAATGCCCTCTCGCTGTTCCGCGTCGTGCTGGTACCGCTCGTGGTCGTCGCGCTGCTGTGGGACTTCCCCGCGCATCAGTGGGTCGCGGCTGCGCTGTTCGTGATCGCGAGCATCACCGACCTGCTCGACGGGCGTATCGCGCGCGCCAGCGGCAACGTGACCGTGTTCGGCACGTTCATCGACTCGCTCGCCGACAAGCTGCTGATCTGCTGCACGCTGATCGCGCTCGTGGCGATGGATCGCGTCTGGGCGTGGGCCGCAATGGTGGTCGTGGCGCGCGAATTCGCCGTCACCGGGCTGCGCTTGGTGGCCGCGCAGGATGAGGTCATCTCGGCCTCGCGCTCCGGCAAGATCAAGATGATCCTGCAGGTCGTGACGGTGCTCGCGCTGATTCTCAATACGCGCTACGAGACGCTCAATGACGTCCTCGTCATCCTGATGGTGATCGCCACCGTCATCTCTGGCGTCGAGTACTTCATCAATGGCCGCCGCCACTTGGCGGCCAGCATCTCGCGCTAGCGCCGTTCCGGCGCAATACTTGGTCCATCATGGCGTTCTGGCGGAAGAAGGACGACGACGTCGCAGCGGTGCTGCGCAAGGTCGGCAAGCGCGAGCCGTTCCGCTGGGTGCGGCAGCTCGACGACGCCGAGCTCGAGCGTCTCGCGGAGAACGTCCGGCAGGAGCTCGTGGCGTGCGATTCCCGTGACGAGTTGCTGGAGCAGGCCGCACGCCTCCACTATCAGACCCAGCCGCGGCTCGAGGGGCGCCTCAAGCGCGGCGAGGATGTCGTCGATGAGGAGGCGGTGCGCGGGCGTGCGCTCGCCGTCATCTTCGAGCGCCGCTACGGCGTGAGCCTGGAGCGCGCGCTCGACGATGGGTTGCCGATCGACCCGGCCACCGAGGAGGCGAATCTGCGCATCGAACGCGTGCTGCGTCAGCTCGGTCTCGCCTACAGCGTGGTGGATGAGGGGCATTGGGTATTCGAACTCGACGTCGCGTCCGTGCACGTGCGCCACTACGTCGCCGCGGGCTCGCTCGACGTGTACGCGCCGGTGCGCACGTGGGAGGACGACGACGTGGCGGACGCGCTTCTGCGGCAGAACGGCGGCAGCGTCGGGGGTGCGTTCTGGGGTGTGTGCACGTTCGAATCGGCGGGAGACCACCTGTGCGCCTGTGCGCGCGTGGGTACTGCGGACCTGCAGTCGGGGGCGGTGTCCTTCGCCCTCGCGTCGGTTGCCTCGCTGGTCGATGCGGCGGCACGCGCCGCCTCGGACGACGACTGACGCGACGGTCGTTTTGTCGCACGCTTGTGCGGTAGGCGCACAAAGTTGTCACGTTGTTGGCGTTTCAGGCAACCCCGTCTAAACCTTCCTGTCGGAGAGAGAGGGGAGGAGGGCCGGAGTGCATCTGGCCCCTCCTTCCGCACATTCGAGTGGAGGAGAGACCCATGCCGAAAGACGGTGCGCGATGCTGACCGTCGTCGTTCAGCTCCCTGACATCGAGGAGCTGCGGAAGCTCGTCGACGTCGGCCAGGAGCGCGGGTTCCTTCTGATCGGCGAGGTTGCCTCTGCGCTGCAGGAGGTC
>CAINDT010000227.1 GCA_903847495.1 uncultured Actinomycetes bacterium | reverse complement strand
CCGGAGGGGGACTCCGTGATCTCCACCGTTCCCCCATGCGCGGCGATGTCCTGCCTGACGATCGCCAACCCGAGACCGGAGCCGGGTCGATCCTGATGCCCTGTGCCACGGCGGAAGCGCTCGAACATGGCCTCGCGTTGGTTTGCCGGGATGCCGGTGCCCGCGTCGTCGACGACGACCTCGCCGGGGCGCACGCGCACCGTGACCGGCGAGGCGCCGTGCAGCAGGCCGTTCTCGATGAGGTTGCCCAGCGCGCGCTCGAGGCGCAGCGGATCGCCGATCATCGGCGACTCCTCGGTGTCGAGCTCGATCACGGCCTCCGGACGTCGTGAGCGGGCCCGCGCAACCACGTCGGCGGCGACATCGTCGAGGCGCAGCGGCTCGGACTGCTCGACCGGTCGTGCTCCGCGGGCCAGGTCAACGATGCCTGTGATCATGCGCGACACCTCGTCGATCTCCCGATCGAGCGCCTGGGCGATCTGCCGGCGATCCTCGTCGGAGAGATCGGCGTCGGGATCTCCGAGCGTCTCGACGTCCGTACGGAGCGCGGTGAGTGGCGTTCGCAGCTCGTGGGCCGCGTCGGCGACCAGCTGATCCTGCGCGGAGCGCGACTCCTCGAGCCCCGCCAGCAACTGGTTGACCGCTCCGGCGACGGCGACCGATTCGGCTCCGCCCTCCTCCGGGATGCGGCTGCTGAGATCACGATCGCGGGCGGCGACTTCGACGTTGCGCGCCAGGCGGCGAAACGGCACGAGGCCGCGGTCGGCGACGATCACACCGAGCAGGATGGCGAGCAGCATGCCGCCTGCTCCGGCCAGCAGAAGGATGCTGCGTAGCTCGTCGAGCGAGCGCTGCGCGTCCTCGACTGAGCGCCCGACCTGCAGGGCGAGGCCGGGCTGCAGGCCCACCGTCAGCGTCCGCACCGTCGTGCGCTCGGCCTCGATGGTGTCGAAGTGGCTGCCGCCGTTCGCCGCGATCTCGGCTGCGTGCCGCGAAGGCGGCAGCGGCGTTTCGCCCTCGGGCAGACGCACGATGTCGCCCTGGGCGTTGATCAGCTCCGTGAAGATGCCGGGACCACCGAAGCGGCCGTTGCTGTTGCCACCGAAGCCGTCGCGTTCGGGCTCCCGGTCGGGGCGCATGGCGGCGCGTGCCTCGCGGATCGCCGCCGTGCGCAGCTGGTCGTCGATCTGGTGGTAGAGCGAGCGCGAGACGGCCTGGTACGTGACCACGCCGCCGATGCCGAACGCGACGATCACGGCGAGCGCCGACGCGAGCGCAATGCGGACGCGGAGGCTCACGCTGGGACTCGGAGCACGTAGCCCACGCCGCGGACCGTCTCGATCAGGCGCGGCCGTTCGTCGGCCTCCAGCTTGCGACGCAGGTACCCGACGTAGACCTCCACGCCGTTCGACGAGGTCTGGGCGTCCATGCCCCAGACGCGATCGAGGATCACCTCGCGGGTCAGAACGCGCTCTGGATTGCGGAGGAAGAGCTCGAGCAGGAGCCGTTCGGTGCGCGTCAGATCGAGCTGATCGCCGTCGCGGCTGACGGTGTGGGAGGCGAGATCGAGGCGGACGCCGGCTACGTCGAGGACCTCGTCGGGCGTGCCAGGATCGGCCAGCGACCGGCGGGAGATCGCCCGCAGCCGCGCGTCGAGCTCGACGGTCGCGAACGGCTTCACGAGGTAGTCGTCGGCGCCCGCATCGAGGCCTTCGACACGATCGGCCACGGCGTCGCGGGCGGTCAGCATCAGGATCGGCGTCCGCAGACCCGTCTCGCGGAGCGTGCGGCAGACGTCGAAGCCCGAGCCGTCCGGGAGGTTGACGTCGAGCACGATCGCGTCGATCGCGTCGGTCGCGAGCACTCGGCCTTCGGCGGCCGTCGCGGCCTCGACGATCTCGTGGCCGCGCGCCGTCAGCGCTCGGCGGATCGCGGAGCGGACGGCTTCGTTGTCTTCGACGATGAGGATGCGCATGGTGGAGAGCAGAGCGGCTCCGCACGAGTATGCCGTGCGGAGCCGCGTCGTGCGATCAGGCGCTGTCGCCACCGAAGGTCTGGGGCTGGAAGTCGCCGCTTTGCGACCCGCCGTCCTGGCTCTGCTGGCCACCGTCCGCCGGCGGTGCGCCATCGAAGCCACCCATGCCGTGGTCGCCGTCGTGATGACCATCGCCCTTGCCATGGTGGCCGCCGCCCATGCCATGGTGACCACCCGGGCCGCCCTTGCCGGGTCCGCCGATACCGATCGGCACCCCAGCCTCCTGCAGCGCGGTGATCTGGTCGGCCTGGGCCTGCGTGACCTTGCCGTCCTGCACCAGCTGCTTGAGCAGCCCGGCGTCCATCGCGGCGTGGATCGCCGTCTCGGCCTCGGCCGTCTTCTTCGCGGTGATGAGAGCGTTGATCTCCTTCGCCTGATCCGCGGTGATGAGGCCCGCCTCCTGGAGGCGCTGCACCTGCTCCTGCTGATGCTCGGCGGACTCGACGTGCTGCTCCATGTCGCCCGTGGCACCCGGGGGTGGCACGCGCAGCCCGACGGGAACGCCGGCCTTGACGAGCGCGGTGATCTGATCGGCCTGCGCCTGGGTAACGGTGCCGGCCGTGACGAGCGCGGTGAGGTGCGTCGTCATCATCGCCGCGCGCAGCTCAGTCATCGCGCCTTCGACGTCACCACTGGAGAGCTTGGCCTTGATGCCGGCGGCCTGATCCGCGGTGATCGCGCCCGACTGCTGCAGCTCGCCGAGGCGCTGCTCGAGCCGATCGCCTTGCATCGCCTTGAGCGCGCTGTCGACCTTCGACTGCGGGACGCCGAGCTTCTGGGCCAGCTCCTTCTCGAACTGCTCGTGCCGGTCGTCATGGTCCTTGCCGTGGCCATCGAGCGTGTTCGCGACGACCGGGGCGGCGATCGCACCGAGGCCGATCACCGCGGCGGCGCCACCGATGATCGCGAGCTTCCGGTTGCGGGAGAGCCGCCGGCCGCCGGTCGGCAGCTCGCCGGTCGGGGCGTCGGTTTCGCCCACGGCCCGGGGCGGCGTGGGCTCGAGGCTGTTGCTGTTGGTGTTGTCGGTATCAGTCATGGGGAATCTCCAAGATGGTCGTGCGGTTCGTGCAGATGAACTGTGGCGCACGAGGCTGAACGGAACCTGAGAGACGGCATCGGCGAGGCGCATTCGTCACACTGTCGCCATGCGCCGCGTGGTCATCACGGGACTCGGCATCGTGTCGGGCTTCGGCAACGAGGTTGACGGCTTCTGGGACGCGATCCTCGCGGGCCGCAGTGCTGCGCGCGAGCTGGTGCTCCCCGGACTGCCGCCGGTGCCTGCGGTCACGGTGTCGCCCTTCGATGCGGAGGTGGTGCTCGGCCGGCGCGAGGTGAAGCGCATGGATCGCGTCGGCACGTATGCCGCAACCGCTGCCGCCGCCGCGCTGGTCGATGCGGGCGACCTTGGGATCGACGGCTCGCGCGTGGGCGCGAGCATCGCGTGCGCCCACGGTGGCGCGACGACGCTGATGGAGGCGCAGGACGCCCTGCGGGAACGCGGGGCCGACCGCGTGAGCCCGTTCACGATCCCGCTGGCGCTGACGAACTCGCCGGTGGCGGCGGTGACGCGTCTCCATGGGCTCCACGGGCCCACGTCGGCACCGGCCACGGCGTGCGCCGCCGGCTCGGATGCGATCGGTTGGGCGTTCGAGCGCATCCGCCTCGGGCGCGCCGACGCAATGCTGGCCGGTGGCGCCGAGGCCGCGCTGGTTCCGCCGATCCTCGCCGGGTATCTCAAGCTCGGTGCCGTCGCCTCGCTGGCGCGCGGTGCGGAGCGGGCATCCCGTCCGTTCGATGCCGCGCGCGATGGCTTTGTGATGGCCGAGGGCGCCGGAGTGCTCGTGCTCGAGGAACTCGATCACGCCCGGGCACGCGGTGCCCGGATCTACGCCGAGGTCGTCGGCTACGGCCAGGCCTGCGATGCGGGCCATCTCACGAGCCCCGACGAGACGGGCACGGGGCCGGCGCGGGCCATCACCGCCGCGCTGGCCGATGCAGGGCTCGAGGCGTCGGCGATCGGCTACGTCAATGCGCACGCCACCTCGACGCCGGTCGGCGACGCAGCCGAAGCGCTGGCCTTCGGGCTGGCCGGCCTCGGTGACACGCCGGTGTCGTCGACCAAGGGCCAGCATGGGCACACGCTCGGGGCGGCGGGCGCGATCGAGGCGATCGCGACGCTCGCCTGCTTCGTGCGCAACGAGCTGCCACCGAACGCGAATCTCGTCGAGCCTGACGTCGACCTCAACCTCGTGCGCACCGCGCAGCCGACCACTGCCGATTACGTCATGTCGACGGGCTTCGGCTTCGGCGGCCACGACAGCGCGCTGATCTTCCAGCGCGCTGGTTAACAGAGGGGTCGGGCCCCTCTGCTAACCACAGGCGGCTAGAGCTTCGTCACCTTGCAGGCCGTGCCGTAGGCGCAGATCTCCGTGCCCATCTGCATCATCTCGCCTGTGTCAAAGCGCATCGCGACGATCGCGTTGGCACCCTTCTTCTCGGCCTCCTCGACGAGGCGGGCGATGCCCTCCTCACGACCCTCGTGCAGCATCTGCGTGAGGGCCCCGAGTTCGCCGCCGACGACGGACTTGAAGCTGGCGCCGAGCTGGCCCTTCATGCCGCGCGAGCGGACGGTCAGGCCGAAGCACTCGCCGAGCACCTCGTCGATGCGGTAGCCGGGGATGTCGTTCATGGTCGTGATCAGCATGGCTGGCTCCTTCGGAGTGGTTGCACCACTGAGCCTAGCCCTCGGCCGACTGGCGTGACGGGCACCGCGCGGAGCGGTATCAGTAGCCGCGGTCGAGGTAGCGCACCGCGAGGCCACCGAGTCCGACGAGCGTCAGCAGCGCCGCGAGACCACCCAGCACGATTACCGGGAGCGGCACGTTCGGCTCCGACGCCGAGGTATCGATAGCGGCCTGCGTGGTGACCGCGCCGGTCCGTGGCTCGGCGGTGATCGTCGGCTCGACCGTCTCCGTCGGCTGCGGAGCGGTGGTGACGGGCAGCGTGTCGATCGGCGTCGTCGGCACGTCGTCGGTCGGCGTGGACGTCTCGGTCGGCGTGACGTCCGGCTCGTTCGCCTTGTTGTCCGCGGCCTTGTCGCGCGCGCGGGCGGCGCGGATCGCGCTCATGATGCCGGAGTACATGCGGGCATCCGGATCGACCTGCTTGAGCGCCGAGGCGTAGCACTCCTGCGTGTGGTACTTGAGGCGGCCGCTGAAGAAGTACTCGTCGATGACCGCCTTGCCGCAGTTCTTCGCAGCGGCCGGCGGCGCGTCCGCGGCCCCGCCTACGGCGAGCAGCGCGACGACGATCAGGCCAAGCAGAAGGCGGATGCGGACCGGGGACAGCACGGCGTCCAACTCTACCCGCGGCCCCTCGCACACGTGTGCCTGAGCGGGTGGTAGCGCACGCGTCACTGGCCGGCTGGCGGTACGGCATCGAGGACGACGAACACCGACTCGTCGCCACCGGAAAGGCGGGCGGCCCACTGCAGCGCCTGCCTGCCGCCCTCCGGATCGTCCCACGCGAAGGCGAGATACGTGCCGTAGGCCAGCCAGGCCTCGTAGTTGCTCGGTTCGAGACGGATCGCCGCTTGCAGCGCGCTCCGGGCTCCCGCCGAATCGCCGAGCGACTCGCGTGCGTCGGCCTCCGCGAGCAGCGGCGGGACAGCCAGCGGGTTGAGGCGGTGGGCGCTGGCCGCCAGCGTCAGCGCTGCCGCGGGATCGTCGACGATCAGGCTCTGGCTCTCCACCGTCTGGCGCGCGCTCAGCCAGAAGGGCACGGCGAAGAGCCCGGCGGCGACCAGGCCGACGCAGAGCACGCCGCTGATCGCTCGCCAGGGTGGCGTGATGGGCGTCTGCGACCGATCGACAGGGGCGATCGCGCCGATCGCGGCATAGATGATCACTCCCATGGCGGCCAGGCTCCAATCGACATCGACGAGCCCCTGGAGGAGGAAGCCGCCGGCGACCACCGCGATCACGGCGGCGCCGATCGCATCGCCCGGCCGCGGTCGGCGAATGCCCGCGACGGCCATCGCCACCAGCGCGATACCGCCGACGATGAACGGAAGGCCGCCGACAAGGCCGACGCCAGCGAGCACCTCGAGGATCGTGTTGTGTGCCGAATCGGTCACCTGCGTGGGGTTCTGGGTGATCTGCTCGAGCAGACGGAAGGTGCCCGCCCCCCAGCCGTGCCAGGGCTTGTCGGTGAAGCCGTCCCATGCCGTCGCCCACCAGTGGTCGCGGTAGTTGGAGCCGATGCCGACGCGTACACCGGCCTGGCCGACCGGGCT
>CAINDT010000226.1 GCA_903847495.1 uncultured Actinomycetes bacterium | reverse complement strand
GCTCCGCAACCTGCACCGCGACCTGCAGAAGGCCGCCCCGAACCTGCGGATCGTGCTGGCGCTGCACAAGAACACGCTCGGCCTCAGCGGCTTCTCCTGGAACCACTCCAAGATCGTGGCCGCCGACGGCAAGATCGCCTACAGCTCGGGCATCAACATGTGGTCGGACAGCTATCTGCAGTCGACCAACCCGGTCACCGACGTCGGCGTCGTCGTGCGTGGCCCCGGCGCGGTGAGCGCCCAGCGCTTCCTCGATGTCCTCTGGACCGAGCTGTGCAGGTATCCGCGCTGGAGCGCCACGCATTCCAACACGCTGGTGCCGGAGAACGGCGGGGCGAACTGCCCCAGCCGACGCGCACCCGTCGCCACCGCGCCGGTCGGCGAGGTGACCGTGCTCGGCGTCGGTCGCGCCGGCTACATCGACACTGGGCGCGTGACGGGCACGCGCGATCCGCGCGAGGTCTCCAAGGCCGACCGCTCCGACTCCGGCTGCAAGCTGCCGCCGCTGCCGAACACCATGAACGGCGACCCGAAGTGGGATGGCAACAATCCGAGCGACACCGCACTGCGGGCGCTCGTCGAGTCGGCGGAGAAGCGCATCGTGATCGGGCAGCAGGAGGCGATCTTCAGCTGCGCCGTTGAGCCGTCGTATGACGTGCGCCTCTTCGACGCCCTGGCACGCAAGGTCGTCGATGGCATCCCGGTGACCATTGTCGTCTCGAACGAGAAGGGCGCGATCAGCACGTTCGAGGGCTACTCGTCGGATCCGCCGAGCACGATGGCGGTGATGCGCAAGCGCGTGCGCAAGCTGGTCGACTCGGACGCGGCGGCGACGAAGGCGCTCTGCTCGTCGCTGACGGTCGCGCGCTTCCGCTACTCCAACGCCGACACCTGGCCCAGCGGCAACCAGCCCGCGCTGCACGGGAAGGTCATCGCCGTCGATGACGCGGCGTTCTACGTCGGCTCCCAGAACGCCTATCCGAATCAGCTCCAGGAGTTCGGGTACATCATCGAGGACCCGGCCGCGATGGCCGACTTCAAGCGCGATTACCTCGATCCGATGGTGCAGTACTCCTCGCGCGCCGCGCTCTCCTGCGACGGCTTCCCGACGGTGCCGTCAACGTGGCGCACCGGCGTGCTCGACCGTGTGGCGGCGGGCAGCGACGTCGCCGTCTCGCTCGGCGACTCGTTCATCTCGGGCGAGGCCGGCCGCTGGCGCGGCAACGTCGGCAAGAAGGGCAATTTCGGCCTGATCGACGCGGGTGCAGACGCGTACTGGGACACGCCGACCGGCGAGTCGGAGGCCAAGTGCCACCGCTCCAAGGGCGCCGAGATCCACATCGACGGCATTACCGGTGTCAACATCGCCTGCTCCGGTGCGATCACCACCTCGAAGTCGAACCTCGCCGGCGACTGGAAGCCCGGCATCGACCGCGGCGTCAGCGGCACGGAGAAGTACGGCCAGCTGACGCTGCTCGACGCCGTCGCCAAGCACGCGAAGGTCAAGCTCGTCGTGCTCTCCATCGGCGGCAACGACATGGGCTTCGCGGGGATCATCCTCTCGTGCGTCGCGGCCTTCTCCCGACCCGCACCGATTGCGAAGACGTGCCAGGAGGACGCGGGCGTGCAGAAGAAGCTCTCCGATTCGGCGCTCGCCGCCGTCGGCACGAAGGTCGAAGGCGCCATCAACCGCATCGACACCACGATGCGGAATGCGGGCTACGCGGCGGGTGACTGGAAGCTGATCGTCCAGGGCTACCCAATGCCGATTGCGGCCGACATGCGCTATCCCGAGACCTATAAGGGCCGCTTCGGTACCGGTGGCTGTCCCTTCTACAACTCTGATGTCGCCTGGATCGGGACGCGGATCCCCGTCCTCAACGACGCGCTGCGCGCCGCGACGCGACGAGCCTCTGCGAGCACCGGCCACCCGGTTTCCTTCATGGATGTCGAGTACGCCTTCGCCGGGCGCGAGCTGTGCTCGAAGCAGGCCGGATTCGTGGACGAACTGCCCGCGGGGCCCGCACGCACGACGAGTGCGGAGCGCGTCTCGATGATGCGCCTCGGCAAGCCCTTCGAGCCCGCCGAGGCGATCCATCCCAACGCCCTCGGCCAGATCGCCCTCCAGTCCTGTCTGCAGCAGGCGTGGAACGGCGGCTCGCCGCGCTCCGGCACCTGCCGCGCTCCACTCGACTGGACGCAGACGGGTGCCGACGGCCGGCCGCTGATGCGCTTCACCGCCGGCTGATCGACCTGGACCCGCGCGTGTAGCGCGTCGTGCCTACCCCGCGAAGCGCGCGGCGAGCCAGGCCTGTGCCTGCGGGGCGGCCGACTGCGGCACGCTGAAGTGGTCGTCGTGTGGGAAGTCGATGCGGTCGAGCTGCGCACCGTGCGCCTCGACGGCCTGCTGGTATCCGTCTTGCCACGGGACCGGGACGACGAGGCCGCCACCGAACGCATCGACGCAGAGCAGGAGCGGACAGCGCGGGGTTTTCTGACCGGCTGAGGCGCGGGCGATCGCGGCCTTCCACGCATCGAAGTTCTGCGGATCCGAGCGCACCAGCGCGCCCTTGAGGTGGAACTGCCGCTTGATCACGTCGTCGAGGTGGTGGACCGGCTGGTCGTTCCAGCCGGTCTCGATGATCTCGACGCCGAGCGGCGTGAGGATGTCGGCGACGTCGAGGCCCTCGAACGCCGCGGCCATGCCCTTGAGGATCATCACCAGGTGCGCGGTCGGCGTGGCCGTCGGGTCGGAGAGCCCCGCCGAGTCGCCGACGGGATGGGCGAGGGCCATGATCGGCACGCCCGGCGAGTAGAGCACCGAACCGACGAGGTCGAGCTCGCCGAAGTCGGCGGCGTCGAGCTCGGCGACTGCCGCTGCGGCGTTGCCGCCCTGCGACCAGCCGATCACGCCCAGCTGCGTGCCGGCGCCGGCATCGAGATGTCGTGCGGCGCGCGCGATGAACACGCCATCGCGGGCGTTTGTCGCGCCAACGGTGTACTGATGGACGCCGGGCGAGCCGAGGCCCTGGTAATCGGTCGCGCATACCACCCAGCCGGCATCGATCATGGCCTGCAGGCCCGGCACGCCGTAATCGATTTGCTGTGCGGACTGCGGGGTGAAGTAGCCGGTCAGCTCGCGCGCCGGATCGGGCTGCGCCGACGGGCAGGCGGCATCGCCGAGGCCGGTGGTGCCGTGGCACCACGTCACGATCGGTCGGTCCGCCCCCGCGGACTCCGGCGCGATCACAAGGCCGGTTGTCTCCTGATCGCGCTTGGCGATGTCGCGCGATAGGTAGCGGACGCGCCAGGCGCGGGCTCCCGTGATCGAGGTCGCCAGGGGCTCGTGGTGGATCAGGTGTCCGGGCTGCATGCCCCGACAGTAGACGACGCGCAGCTGGCGCTAGGTCACGCTGCGGCTCAGCGTCGCCGTGGAGCTCTGGCCACCGCCGAGGAGCTTCCAGGCATAGTCGAGGCGGCCGTCGGCGAGCGGCGTGAAAACGACGCGGCCGCGCGCGAGCTCGCAGCTCGGCGAGGTGCTTTTCATGATGTGCTCGCTAAAGCGGTATGAGGCGTCGCCCTTGCCGAGGAACGTGAGTGGGCCGCTGCAGTTGATGTTGCCGGTCAACGTGGTGCGCGAGCCGTTCCATTGCCCAGTTAGATCGATCGTGACGACGATCTTGGGCTTCACGCCATCGAGGGTGCCTGTCCAACGGCCGGCGAGGCTCTGGAGCGATGCGGTGCTGGCAGAGGCGGTGGGGGCGAGGATCGCAACGGCGATGCCCATGGCGACGGCGAGGAGACTGAGGCGCTTCATGACGCGGATCGTATCGCCCGTGTGCGGCGCCTTGACATTCGCGGGCCGCGAATTACCATAACCTCTGGTTTCAACGTTCTAGTTTGCAGGGGAGCAACATGGCAACCATCGAGGAGCAGCCCGAGCGCACGCTCGAATCACGACTTCGCTTCAGCCGCGAGATGATGGAAGGATCCATCTATCGCAAGTACGAGAAGGCGATGCGCAAGTTCTGGGATCCGGGTGATTTTGACTACGAGGCCGACGCCCGCGACTTCCAGGAGCTCACCCCCGAGCAGCAGCGCGGCATCGTGATGATCACCGTGCGCTTCCTCGGCGGCGAGCAGGAGGTCACCGACGAGACGCTGCCGATGATCTACGCGGCGCACGCCCTCGGCAAGTTCGACTGGACCATGTTCCTGTCGAGCTTCATGATGGAGGAGGCCCGCCACTCGCAGTTCTTCGCCATGTGGCACGAGAAGGTCGTCGGCGCCGTCGACCCCGACGAGCTGCGTGAGTACTGGATCGACCGTGAGAAGACCGTCGACCCGACCGGGCGCTACGCCACCGGCGAGCCCGTCTACGAGGGGCTGCCGTACTTCGGGCATCAGCTGATCGACGCCTGTCATGCCGGCGATCTGGCTGCCGTGGAGGAGGGCTTCGTCCGCTTCTCGACGCTCTACAACATCTGGGTCGAGGGCGTCCTGACGATGCCGTCGTACGAGATCGTCATCGACACGTGCGACATCTGGGGCAAGCTCGGCACCCTGCGTCACGGCTTCAAGCAGATCGTCGCCGACGAGGGACGTCACATCACGTTCGGCACGGCGGCCTGCCGCCAGCTGATCGAGAAGCGCCCCGAGCTCGAGCAGGTCGTGCACGACGCGATCAACCTCTACCGCGGCAACGCCGTCGGCATGCTCGAGTATCAGCGCTTCGTGCCGGAGCTCGACCTGCAGAAGTACCAGCTGCAGAAGGTCCGCCACTACAAGAATCGCTGCCGCGAGCTCAACATCACGCCGGACCAGACGCTGATCGACGACATCCTCGATCCGAACCTGGACTTCGTCATCGGCGTCGAGGCGGGCTGATCATGGCGCGCAAGTGGTCGTGCAATGAGCACGAATGCAACACCGAGATCCGTGCCGACTCGATGGAGGAGCTGATCGAGCAGGTCAACGCCCACATGGCGGAGACCCACGACAGCTACGAGCTCGAGGAGATGATCGAGGACGCCTCCGTCGAGGTTGCTGACGACGCGTGAGTCGCGTCGCTCCTGAGACCGAACGGGAAACCGTCGACCGCCTCGTCCAGCGGACCGTCTTCACGCCGGTTCGCGGGGCGGGTGCGGTTGCCGAGACCGTCGCGCGCCTCGGCGAGGCGATCGGCCTCGGCCTGCTCAAGCCCGGAGATCGACTCCCCTCCGAGATGCAGCTGGCCTCTGCGCTCGGGATCTCCGCGGTGTCGCTGCGCAGTGCGCTCGTCGTGCTGCGCAGCGCTGGCCTCATCGAGACGCGCCGTGGCCGCGGCGGCGGCACGTTCATCACCGAGGGTGCCGCGCACGCGCTGCTGCCCGAGGCCGAGGCGCCGGACGCACAGGCGCTGGAGGATCTCGCCACCGAGCGCGCCGTCGTCGAGGGCGGTGCCGCCGCGCTCGCGGCGGAGCGCGCCACGGTTGAGCAGCGGGCGCTGCTCGAGTCGATCGTCGAGGGCATGATCGGCCTGCAGCCGTTCGACGCGTGGTCCGAGCGTGACGCGCTGCTGCATCTGGTGATCGGGGATGCCTCCGGGTCGCCGCGGCTCGTGTCGCGCATCGCCGAGCTGCGCGCCGAGGCGTATCGCATCTCGCGCTTCCTGCCCACGACCGCCGAGGTGCTGGCGATTGCCGATCGCGAACACGTTGAGCTTGTCAAGGCGATCGCGGCTGGCAAGCCCGCTCGCGCGCGCACGCTGATGGAGGGCCACGTACGCGGCACGGCCCGCCTGCAGGCCGGTCTTGGCCGTATCGCAGACGAGAGGACCTGATGAGCGACACCTACCGCGCCGTCGTCCTGCCCGCGTTCAACGCCGAGCTCGTGCTCGAGGAGCGCGCCGTGCCGACCGAGCTCATGGGGCCTGACGCCCAGTGGCTCAAGGTCGTCGCCGCCGGCGTGTGCCACTCCGACCTGCACGTCGTCGAGGGTCGCTGGCCCGCACTGCCCACGCCGCTCGTGATGGGGCACGAGATCACGGTCGAGACGCCGGATGGGCTCGCCGTTGTCTACCCGCCGTGGGGCTGCGGCGCGTGCCGCTACTGCGACGCCACGGAAGAGCAGCTCTGCGATCACGTCAAGGAAGCGGGGCTCGTGCACGACGGCGGCTACGCCGAGTACGTGCAGGTGCCGCATCCCAAGTACCTGTTCCCGATCGGCGATCTCGACCCGGCTTTCGCCGCGACGTTCGGCTGCAGTTCGCTGACGCCCTACCGTGCTACGCGCAAGGCGCTCGACTGGATGCCCGCGGGTGCAAAGGTCGTGCTGATCGGTGCCGGTGGCCTCGGCCAGTTCGGCATCCAGTACCTGCGCGCCATGACCGACGCGCACCTGATCGTCGCCGACACCAGCGAGGCCAAGCGCGCCCGGGCGCTCGCGCTCGGCGCTCATGAGGTG
>CAINDT010000225.1 GCA_903847495.1 uncultured Actinomycetes bacterium | reverse complement strand
GTCGCGCACGTAGCGCTCCAGCTCGAGCGGCGACTTCTTGTACGACGTGCCACCGGCGGAATGCATCATCTCGTCGACGACGAGACCGCAGTTCTTGGCGCACGCGAACTTGAGCTGCCAGAGCCAGTGGAGGTAGTTGCCACGCGCGTACTCGGACTGCTCCAGCGTGCGCTGGCCGTTATCCGTGACGGCGTCCATGGCGGCGGCGATGGAGTAGTCCATGCAGCGCATCGCGTTCGTGTCGATGATCGCCTCGCCGACCGAGTCCTGGATCGTCGGGTAATCGCAGACGCGCATGCCGACGTCCTTGTGGACCTTGCGGGTCGTGTGCTGGATGCAGATGTCGATCGCGCCCAGCGAGATGCCGTTCCAGCAGGCGCTGGAGGAGATCAGGAAGAACGGGTCGACGGCCTCGTCGTTCGACCAGGCGCCGTCGCCGATCGCGCCGACCATGCGCTCCTCGGGGAGCAGCTTCCAATCGAGCAGCAGCGAACCGGACTGGTTGCCGCGGAGGCCCATGGCGTCCCACTCGGCGTGGCCGGACTCGACTTCGTCGTTGAAGACAAGCCAGCAGGTCAGATCCGAGTACTCCTTGAAGTCCGGCGACGTCGTCTGCAGGACGTACCAGTCGGCGAAGCCGCCCGACGTCGTCCAAGACGCCTTCTTCAGGACCTCGTAGCCGCCGTCGACCTTGCGGGCACCCGAGGAGATGGGGTACCAGAAGTGCGAGCCGGTCTCGGGATCCGAGTAGGACAGCGTGCCGATCAGCTTGTCGGAGACGACCTTCTTGAGGACGTTCTCGATCTGCCACTCGCTGGCGGTCAGGCGCAGGGCCTCGACGGCGCCGATGTGCATCGTGAAGCACATGGCGGTGGAGGCGCAGCCGTAGCGCGCGATCGTCTCCGTCGTGGCGACGAGCATGGCGTGACCCTGGCCGAGGCCGCCCCATTCCTTGGGCAGCGTGACGCCGAGGAACGGACCGAGCGCCTCGAGGCTCTCGCGGGGGAAGATCAGCTCGCGGTCGTTCTTGGCGGCGCGCGGACGGATCTCCTTCTCGCAGATCTCGATCAGCTGCTCGCGTAGCGCCTTCTGCTCGTCGGTCAGGAACCAATCCGGGTTGAACATCGGATCGAGTCCGGCCTTCGCGCTCTCAACTGCAACCGCCATGACGGTCTCCTCCTCGGTGGAACTTCCCTTGGGCGGTGCACAGCCCACCCGTTCTGCGGGAAAGGCTACCGCAATGGAGGGGTCATGGCATGGGGCAGCGTCACATGACGGATCGCGACCATATGGCCGTCATGCACATGTCGGGCCTCCGCGCTACCGTCGGAACGCGGACGCAGGTGTGGCGGGGATACACCTGTCGTGCATCCCCGCCGCACCGACGTCCTAGAAGAGCGTCAGGTAGCGCTTGAGCTCCCAGTCGCTGACGGTCGTGTGGTACTCCTGCCACTCGGCCTGCTTCGTCTCGACGAAGTAGTCCAGGTAGTCCCAGCCGTCCATGCTGCCGAGCCAATCGCGCAGGGCCTTGTTCTTCTGCGCGGCACGCGTGGCGTCGAGCAGGTTGGCGGGCAGCGTCTTGATGCGCTTGCGCTTGATCTGCGCGGGCGTGAGCTCGTACAGGTTGTCGAGGTTCGGCTCGCCCGGATTGGCCTTGTTGGCGACGCCGTCGAGGCCGCAGCCGATGATCGCCGCCGCCGCCAGGTACGGGTTGGCCGCGCCGTCCGTCGAGCGGATCTCGATGCGTCCTGGTGCGGGGATGCGGATCGACTGCGTACGGTTGTTCATGCCGTACGTGGCGTAGGCCGGGGCCCACGTCGCGCCCGAGGTCGGCGCGCCAACGCCGATGCGCTTGTACGAGTTGACCGTCGGCGCGAGGATCGCGCTGAGGCCCTCTGAGTTGTCGATGATGCCGCCGAGGAACTGGTAGGCGAGCTTCGACAGGCCGAGCCCGCGCGGATCCTTCTTGTCCTCGAACAGGTTCTTCTTGCCGGTCGGGTCCCACAGCGAGATATGGAGGTGCCCGCCGTTGCCGGTCAGGTTCGAGAACGGCTTCGGCATGAAGGTTGTCAGCAGACCGCGCTCCTGCGCCATGGCGTGGACCATGTAGCGGAAGAAGATCGCCTTGTCGGCCGTCTTGAGGGCGTCGTCGTACTCGAAGTTCAGCTCGAACTGGCCGTTGGCATCCTCGTGGTCATTGGCGTAGTTGCCCCAGCCGAGGCCGTTGAGGTTCTTCGACAGCTGCGAGATGAAGTCGTACGAGCGCGTGATGCCCTTCATGTCGTAACAGGGCTGGTCGAGCGTATCGAGGTCGTCCGCGAGGACGATCTTCCCGTCGCGCTCCTTGAGCAGGAAGAACTCGAGCTCCATGCCCATCTTCAGGCGGTAGCCCATCTTCGCGGCGCGCGCATTGGCGTTCTTGAGGATCGTGCGCGGGCAGAAATTCCACGGGTCGCCGTCGATCGTGATGTCGCAGGCGAAGCGCGCCAGGCCCGGCTTGAACGGCACCGGGGTGTAGGACTCGGGGTCGGGGATCGCGGCGATGTCGGGCGACGCGGGCGTCTGGCCGATCGGGCCGGCCGCGAACCCGGCGAAGCCTGCGCCATCGTCGAACAGCATGTCGATGCGCTCGGCGGGGACGAGCTTGGCGCTCGGCTTGCCGTGCATGTCGACGAACTGGGCGAAGAAGAACTCGATGCCGTCGGCCTTCGCTCGGCGACGGGCCTCTTCCTTGTTCTTGGGCTGTGCCACGGTCATCTCCTCCAGTTGCGCGTGGTGAAAGGCATGCTAATCGAACCTTTAATGGTTGGGAAGTGTCGGATTGCTACGGCTTGGGGTCGTTCGGGTCGTACGGGATCACGATCACCTCGACGCCATCGGCCCGCAGCCGCTTGGCGAGTTCGGTGCCCACATCGCCCTCGACGAAGCGCCGCCAGCCGGTGTACGGCGTCTCGTCGATCACGATCGTCTTGACCGCGCGCGTGCGGGCGATCCGCGCCAGCGTCTTGGTCGTCTTGCGCGTCACGGCGACCTGCCCGTCGGCCTCGGCACCTGCCGCCAGGATCGCGTCGACACCCTTGCCGACCCAGTCGTGGCGCGCCTTCATCTCCTGCTTCGTCGGCATCAGGCCGGGATTGGGCAGCCCGAACTGCGTGCCGTGAATACGGGCGATCGTGACGACCGTGACGGGCCCGGAAGGGGAGAGGGCGACCGCCTTGGCGATCGCCCTCTTCGAGAACCTCCGCCGACCGTCCCCGGCGAGCATGACCTCGCAGGGTTCGACCGGTTGCTCGTCCCAGTTGCGCTTGCGGCGGCGTGGGAGTAGCGGCATGTCAGCTCAGCGAATCAGTGGGGATGATCCACGTGGTGCGGGGTGGGCTGGCCATGACGCTTGTCCTCGACGCGGCGCCAGAGATGCAGCGGCACGTAGAGGGCGAGCAGGATCAGGCCGACCCAGAACAGCCAACGGTAGCCCTCGCCGACGGCGTAGTCCGCGGCGAAGTAGCCGCCGATCGCCCACAGCAGGAGGCCGCCGACGCCGAACAGGATGGCGATGGGCGCCATGATCTTCGGCATCTTGACCGGACGGGGGAAGTCGTCCCGCTTGTAGCGGAATACACCGAATCCGATCATCGCGACCGACAGGGCGAACAGGTAGCCCATGTTCGAGAACACGTAGATCTGCAGCGGCGAGCCGACCAGCAGCACGAGCAGCGAGGCGATGAGCGACAGGATGATCGCGGTGCTGGGAGAGCCGTGCTTGTTGGTCTTGCCGAAGATCTTCGGCAGCACGCCGTCGACCGAGTTCTGCCAGAGGCCGCGCGACGCGCCGATCAGGGCGTTGAGCACGGACAGGAGCAGGGCCGCTACGAGCGCGAGGCCGACGAACCAGCGCCAGAACTCGTTGGCGCCGAAGATCTTGTCGACGTAGCCGAGGAACACGACGTTCGCGTCGCCCGAGCCGAGCTCGGCGAACCCGGCAGTGCCGAGCACGGCAAGGAGCATCAGCGGCAGGGTGATGTAGACGAACAGGCCGAACAGGCCCTCGGCCGTCATCGCGATCTTGGCGTCGCGGGCGGGCTCCCGGCACTCGCCGATGTAGCACGCCGCCGCCTCCATCGCCCAGACCGTCCAGACGAAGATGAAGGCCCAGCCGACGATCAGCTGCCACGAGCCGGTGACGCCCTCGGGCAGCGTTGTCAACTGCACGTTGCCGAAGTCAATGGTGGACGGGTTGAAGACCGGCAGGATGATGATCAGCACGAGCGGGATGATCGAGCCGATGCCAAGCACGGTCGCGAACGTCGCGCCGAGGCGGATGCCGAGCCAGCCCGGGATGAAGACCACGAGCAGAATCACCGCCGCGGTCACGAGCACGCCGACCGACCAGGCCGATCCGAACTTGTCGGAGATCGGTCCGTACGTCGAGCCGAGCGGGATCCCGAACAGGTCGGTGATGTAGAGCGCCGCGAGGTACGCGTTGATCGGCGCCACGGTGAACCAGCCGAGCCAGTACGCCCACGAACTGAGTCCGCCGATGTGTTCGGAGGCGGAGTTGCCCCAGGGCTTAAAGGTCTCGAACGCGTACGACGGCAACCCGCCGGCGCGATCGGGGAAGGCGGCCGCGAGTTCGGCCAGACAGAAGCAGAGAAACACGCCGACCAGCGTGAGCACGATGAACAGCGTGATCGCCACGCCGCCGAGTGCCAGCAGGGCATAGCCCGCGAGGCCGATCACGAGGATCGTCCCCGCTAGGCCAATCACGAAGGCGCCCCACCAGTTGGTGCCCTTCTCAAGTTCTACGGTGAATCTCTCACCCGATGGATGCGAAGACACGACCCCTCCTGTCTAATGGTGTGGCGAGCAAACCATCTGCCAGCAGAGATGTCAAGAGCATGCCACCACGCATTGCGCGCGCGGAGGTACGGCGTGCCCGCAGCGAACCTCGTGCTACGGTGCCGCGCGATGAAGGCCGACACGCACCCCGATTACCCCGTCGTGACGATCACGTGTTCCTGCGGGAACTCGTTCGAGACCCGTTCGACGAAGGGCGACTACAGCGTCGAGCTCTGCTCGGCCTGCCATCCGTTCTACACGGGCACGCAGAAGCTGATCGACGTCGGCGGTCGCGTGGAGCGCTTCAACAAGCGCCGCGCCAAGGCCTCGTCCTAGTCGGGTCCGGGAGCGGACGATGAGCCAGTCCGTTGGTGGGCAGGCCGTCGTCGAGGGCGTGATGATGCGCACGCCGTCGGCGTGGGCCGTCGCGGTCCGTCGTCCTGACGGCCGCATCACGACCGTCGTGGAGGACCAGCGCTCGGTCGCGCTGCGCTCGCCCGTCCTGCGCTGGCCCGTCGTGCGCGGTGTGGTGGCGCTCGGCGAATCGCTCGTAATCGGCATGAAGGCGCTGTCGCTGGCGGCGCGCCTGTCGGCGAGCGACCACGGGCACGAGGGTGAAGAGGGGGGTGACGGCGAGGCGGAGGAGGAGCTCGGCCGCAAGGAGATCATCATCGCGCTCGCGATGGCGGTGGTCTTCAGCATCGTGTTCTTCAAGGTGGTACCCAGCGTCGTCGCGAACTTCCTGCCGATCGACGACACCGTGCTGTTCGTCGTCGCGGAAGGCGTGATTCGCGTCGGCCTGTTTATCGGCTACCTGCTGTTTCTGACGCTGCTGCCCGACCTGCGGCGCGTCTTCGCGTACCACGCCGCCGAGCACATGGCGATCAATGCGCTCGAGGCCGGCGAGCCGCGCACCGCCGCGGCGGCAGCCAACCACTCGCGCATTCACCTGCGCTGCGGCACCGCGTTCCTGCTGTGGGTGATGGTGATCGCGATCGTCGTCTTCGCCTTCGTCGGCCGCCCCGACCTGTGGCTCCTGATCGTGTCGCGCATCGTGCTCGTGCCCGTGATCGCGGGCATTGCCTACGAGGTGATCCGCCTGGCGGGCCGCTACGGGCACAACCCGATCATCCACGCCGTGCTCTGGCCCGGCCTGCTGCTGCAGCGCCTGACGACCCGTCCGGCCGACACCGAGCACCTTGAGGTCGCGGTCGCCGCGCTCGACGCCGTCCTCGAGCGGGAGGCGTTCAATCGCGAGCGCCGCGCCGAGGCTCCCGTCGACGTGATGGCCTGACGACGCGGCGCGCCCGCGCTCCCGCGTACCCTGCAGACCATGGAACGCCTCGTCGCCCAGATCGAGAGATCCTTCGAGGAGACCGAGCAGGAGCTCGCCGACCCCGCCGTCCTCGGTGATCATCAGCGCCTCGCCGAGGTCGGCCGCACGCACCGCCGCCTGCAGGCGGCCAACGAGCTGGCCCGGCGCTGGCGCACCGCGACCGCCACGGTCACCGACGCCGCCGAGGGCCTGGAGAGCGAGACCGACCCCGAGGTGCGCGCGTACCTGCAGGAGGAGCTCGAGGCGGCACGGGCCGAGCTGCCCGACCTGGAAGAGGAACTGCGCATCGCGATGCTCGAGCGCGACCCGGCCGACGATCGCAACGTGATCGTCGAGATCCGCGGCGGCACGGGCGGGGAGGAGGCCGCGCTGTTCGCGGCCGATCTCTTCAAGATGCTGACGGGGTACGCCGATCGCCTCGGCTTCAAGCACCAGGTGCTGACCAGCGACCCGTCCGACTCTGGCGGTCTCAAGGACGTCTCCTTCGAGATCACCGGCGACGGCGCGTACTCCGCGTTCAAGTGGGAGTCGGGCGTGCATCGCGTCCAGCGCGTCCCGGCCACCGAGACGCAGGGGCGCATCCACACCTCAACCGCCACGGTGGCCGTCCTGCCGGAGGCCGAGGAGGTCGAGGTGACGATCGATCAGAAGGACCTCAAGATCGACGTCTACCGTTCGACCGGCCCGGGCGGCCAGTCCGTCAACACGACCGACTCGGCCGTGCGCATCACGCACCTGCCGACGGGCGTCGTGGTCGCCTGCCAGGACGAGCGCTCCCAGCTGCAGAACCGCGAGCGCGCCATGAAGATCCTGCGCGCGCGCATCTACGAGGCCGAGCGCGAGCGCCTCGAGGCTGAGCGCGCCGCGACGCGCACCTCGCAGATCGGCACGGGTGCGCGCTCGGAGAAGATCCGCACCTACAACTTCCCGCAGAGCCGCGTGACGGACCATCGCATCAAGTTCACGTCGCACGACATGGACCAGGTGCTGCTCGGTGCGCTCGAGCCGTTCACCTCCGCGCTCCAGGCCGACTGGAACCGCCAGCAGCTCGAGGCCGCCTCCGCCGATGGCTGAGGCCATGCCCGGCGGCATGAAGAACGTCAAGGACGTCGTCGCGCTGTCGGCGGCGTACCTCGACGCGAAGGGACTGCCGACCGCGCGCCTCGACGCCGAGAAGCTGATCGGCAGCGTCCTCGGGCTCGACCGTCTCGAGCTCTACCTGCACCACGATCGGCCGGTCACGCCCGCCGAGCTCGACGCGATCCGTCCGCTGCTGCGCCGCCGCGCCGATCTCGAGCCGGTCGCCTACATCCTCGGCGAGGTCGGCTTTCACCGGCTGGTGTTGAAGACCGATGCGCGCGCGCTGATGCCGCGCTCCGAGACCGAGACGCTCGTGGAGGTGGCGCTCGCCAACCTGCCGAAGAATGGCGCGCTGCTCGATGTCGGCACCGGCTCGGGCGCGATCGCGATCGCAGTCAAGCATGAGCGACCGGACGTCACGGTCACCGCGGTCGATCTTTCGGTGGACGCGCTGGCGCTGGCGCGCGAGAACGCCGAGCGCATCGGCGTGGAGATCGAG
>CAINDT010000224.1 GCA_903847495.1 uncultured Actinomycetes bacterium | reverse complement strand
CACACGCCGAGCAGGTCGAGGTCGAGGCGACGTTCCGGATCACCGAGGACATGCTCCGCGACGACGCCTTCGAGGGCGTCCGCGAACTCGTCGACGACGTCGACGACGGGCTGCTCGTGTCGCGACGCCTCGGCGCCGATGGGCGTGGCCGCACGCTCGTGCAGGGCCGCAGTGCCACGCGCGGTGCGCTCGAGGACGCTGGCGGTCGCCTTGTCGGTGTCGTCTCCCAGCACGAGTCGAGGCGCCTGGCCAAGCCCGCCGCGCAGCGCGCGATTCTCGATGCCTTCGGCGGTGAGAAGCAGGTCGACAAGGTGGTGGCGATGGGGACCGCCTGGAGGACGCTCGTCGCGGCGCGCACCGCACGCGAGCAGGCCGAGACCGAGGCAGCCGGACTTGCCGGACGCATCAGCGAGTTGGAAGGCATCGCGGAGCGTCTCGCCGAGTTGCAGCCGCGCGTGGGGGAGCTCGACGAGCTCGAGGCCGAGCGTCAGCGCCTGCGCTACGCCGACGTCCTCGCCGAGGGCACGTCCGGCGCTGCTGCGCTCCTGTCGCCCGACGACGGTGCGGGCGCGCTGGGCTTGACCGGCGAGGCCGAGCGTGCGGTGCGGGCTGCTGCCGACCGCGACCCGGAGTTGGCGCCGATCGCTGACGACCTGCGCGACGCCGTGATTCGCCTCGAGGAGGCGTCACGTTCTCTGCATGCCTACGCCGACGGCATCGAGCACGACCCCGCACGGCTCGAGCAGGTCGAGGCCCGCCTCGATCGCCTGACCGACCTCGTACGCCGCCATGGGTCGCTGGCAGAGGCCATCGCGGCGGGGGAAGAGGCCGACCGTCTGCTTGCCGTCGCGCGCGGCGACGCGGGTGGCCTCGACGCCGTGCGTGCCGCCGAGACGAAGGCACAGGCCGACGCCACGGCTGCCGCTGCCGCGCTGACCAAGGCGCGCGCGACCCTCGCGCCCAAGCTCGCCAAGGCCGTGCAGGGGCACCTCGCCGATCTCGGCATGGGCGATGCCGCCGTGGAGATTGAGTTGGTCGAGCGCGACCTCGGCGCGGCGGGGGCCGACGAGGTGCGCATCCTGCTCGCACCCAACCCGGGGCTCAAGCCGGCGCCGATCGCCGATGCCGCCTCCGGCGGTGAGCTGTCGCGCGTGGCGCTCGCGCTGCGCGTCGCCGCCCACGATCGCGACGCCGTGCCGACGCTGGTCTTCGACGAGGTCGACGCCGGCGTCGGCGGCGCGACCGCCGTTGCGGTCGGGCAGAAACTACGCGAGCTGGCGGAGTCCACGCAGGTGATCGTGATCACGCATCTCGCCCAGATCGCCGCCCTCGCCGATCGGCACTATCGCGTGCTCAAGGTCGCCGGGGACCCGACCGAGACGACCATCGAGGTGCTCGATGACGCCGGGGTGGATGCCGAACTGGCGCGCATGCTCGGCGGTGATGCCTCGGCTGCCGAGGCGCTCGAGTTGGCGCGCAGGCTGCGGGCACGCGTCTGATGCGCGTCGTCGATCTGACCCAGCCGCTCTCGCCTGCCACGACACCGTGGCCCGGGGAGCAACCCGTGCGGGTGGACGAGCTGGCCAGCGTGCCGGTCGATGGCTACTACGCGCGTCGCATCGACGTCCACGAGCACACCGGCACGCACTTCGACGCCCCTGCGCACTTCGTCGAGGGCGGTGCAACGGTCGACGAGATCGCCGCCGGGCGTCTCGTCGTGCCGGTGCGCGTCGTCGATGTCTCGGGGCAGGCCGCCGACGATCCCGACTACGCCGTGACCGTCGATGACATCCGCGCGATGGAACGCGAGCATGGCGAGCTCGCCCCCGGCGAGGCGCTGCTGGCCCTGACCGGCTGGGACATGCACCTCGGCGATCCCGAGCGCTACGTCGGCGCCATGCGCTTCCCCGGCTTCGGTGCCGAGGCGGCGGAGCTCGTCGTTGACCGTGGGCTGGCCGGTATCGGGATCGACACGCTGTCCGTGGACCGCGGCTGTGACGACACCTTTCCGGTGCACCACCGCACGCTGCCGGCCGGCCTGTGGCAGCTCGAGGGACTCGTCGGCCTCGATCTGATCCCGGCCGTGGGAGCGATGATCGTCGTCGGGGTGCCGCCCGTCGTCGGCGCCTCGGGGTTCCCGGCGCGGGTCCTCGCGCTCGTGCCGTGAGCCGTCTGATGCGTGACATCCGACACCCCGACTAGTGTCCTCGTAGTCAGTCCACGGAGGAGCGAGATGGCGGAGACCAAGACCCGGTACGTGTTTATCACCGGCGGAGTCGTCTCCTCTCTCGGCAAAGGCATCACTGCCGCCTCGCTGGGCCGGATCCTCAAGTGCCGCGGTCTGCGCGTCGCCGTGATCAAGCTGGATCCGTACATCAACGTCGATCCCGGCACGATGAGTCCGTTCCAGCACGGTGAGGTGTTCGTCACAGAGGACGGATCCGAGACCGACCTGGACCTCGGGCACTACGAGCGCTTCATCGACGAGAACACGTCGAGCCTGTCGAACGCCACCGCCGGCGCGATCTACGACAGCGTGATCCGCCGCGAGCGCCGCGGTGAGTACCTCGGCTCGACCGTGCAGGTCATCCCGCACATCACCGACGAGATCAAGCGTCGCGTCACGCGCGTGTCGGAGGCCGAGGCCGTCGACGTCGTGCTCGTCGAGATCGGCGGCACCGTCGGCGACATCGAGAGCCTGCCGTTCCTCGAGTCGATCCGGCAGCTGCGCAACCAGGTTGGCAAGGACAATGTCTGTTACGTCCACTGCACGCTGGTGCCGATGGTCGAGGCCGCGGGCGAGCTCAAGACGAAGCCCACGCAGCACTCCGTCAACGAGCTGCGCCGCATCGGCATCACCCCCGACATCGTCGTCTGCCGCGCCTCGCATCCGATCACGCGCGACCTCAAGGACAAGATCGCGCTGTTCGCCGATCTCGATCCCAACCACATCCT
>CAINDT010000223.1 GCA_903847495.1 uncultured Actinomycetes bacterium | reverse complement strand
CGATGGCGGTGGCGGTGGGATTTGAACCCACGGTGAGGTTGCCCCCACACGCGCTTTCGAGGCGCGCTCCTTTGGCCGCTCGGACACGCCACCGCGGAGAAGGGTACAAGCAGACGAGGGCGGCCCATCGGGCCGCCCTCGATCGCTGGCGGAGGATAGGGGATTTGAACCCCTGAGGGATTGCTCCCAACACGCTTTCCAAGCGTGCGCCCTAGGCCACTAGGCGAATCCTCCGCGTAGGAGGCTACAGGGGTGCGACCTGCACCGCGTACAGTGGTGTCGACCCCTCGTGCGGCGTCATCGCGTGAACCTCCCCAGGGCCGGAAGGCAGCAAGGATAAGCGTGCTCTGGCGGGTGCGCGGGGGGTCCCTGCATGACCGGTGGGCCCGTTCGCGGTGCTGTCGCCGTGCCGAGGACGCTGACGGACGTTGCGACTAGTGTGCCAACGTGTCCATTGCGCTGTATCGCACGTACCGGCCCGCGACCCTCGATGAGGTCGTCGGCCAGGATCACGTCACGGGGCCGCTGCGACGGGCCCTGGAGAACGATCGCGTGCACCACGCCTACCTCTTCTCCGGTCCGCGAGGCTGCGGCAAGACGTCCACCGCGCGCATCCTGGCCCGCTCCCTCAACTGCGAGCAGGGCCCAACTGCTGATCCGTGCGGCGAGTGCCAGAGCTGTCTCGACCTCGCACCCAACGGTCCGGGATCACTCGATGTCATCGAGCTCGACGCGGCGAGCCACGGTGGTGTCGACGACACCCGCGACCTCCGCGAGCGGGCGATGTTCGCCCCCGCCCGCTCCCGCTACAAGGTCTACATCATCGACGAGGCCCACATGGTCTCCAATGCCGGCTTCAACGCCCTGCTCAAGCTCGTCGAGGAGCCGCCCGACCACGTGCGCTTCATCTTCGCCACGACGGAGGCCGACAAAGTCCTCCCGACCATCCGCTCGCGCACGCACAACTACACGTTCCGTCTTGTCCCCACCAAGTCGCTGCAGGAGCATCTCGCGTCGGTGTGCGAGAGCGAGGGTGTGCCGTACGAGCCCGCGGCTCTGGCGCTCGTGGCCCGCGCCGGCGCCGGCAGTGTCCGCGACAGCCTCTCCGTTCTCGGGCAGGTGATCTCCGGCTCTGGGCCCGAGGGCGTCACCTACGCCGATGCCGTACTGCAGCTGGGCATGACCGACACCGCACTGCTCGACGAGACGATGGATGCGCTCGCCGACCACGACGGCGCGGCGATGTTCACCGTCATCGATCGCGTGATCGAGGCTGGCCACGATCCACGCCGGTTCGTCAGCGACCTGCTGGAGCGGCTGCGCGACCTCATCATCCTCAAGTCGGTGCCGAACGCCGCCGAGCTCGGGCTCATCGACGCCCCCGACGATCGCCTCGCCGCCGAGATCGCGCAGGCGCAGCGCTTCGGGCCCGCCGAGCTCGCCCGCGCCGCCGACGTCACCTCCGCCGCACTGAGCGAGTTGAAGGGCGCGACTGCGCCGCGGCTGCACCTGGAGCTCATGGGTGCCCGGCTGCTGCTGCCTGCCGCCGACGCCGACGAGGCGGGCATGCGGGCGCGCCTCGACCAGCTCGAGCGGCGCCTGGCGTCCGCCCCGGTGGTGGCCGCGGCGGCATCCGCACCGGCGAAGGTCGAGCCCGCTGCGTCAAGCGCCGAGGCCGCCCCGGCCCGCACGAAGCCCCCCCGACTGTCCGATGTCGCCCCTTCGTCGGCTGAGCCTGCCCCCGAGCCTTCAGCGTCCGAGCCTGCTGCGCCCAAGCGGGGCAAGCGCGCCGAGGCCGTCGAGCCAGCTCCTGAGGTCACCGCACCTGCGTCATCAGAATCCGCTGAGCCGCTCGCCGCCACAGCAGCCTCTGAGGCGGGCTATCAGCCGACAATGGAGCAGTTCGTGTCACTGTGGCCGGCCGTCCTGGAGGCGCTGAAGACGTACTCCAAGGTGGCGTGGATGAGCTTCAGCGCCTCGCGCCCGATCTCGTGGAGCAACGGCGACCTCGCCGTTGCCGTGCGCGACGCCGGCACCGTCAAGGGCGTCAAGGCGAGCGGTCACGACGAGCGGCTGCGTCAGGCCGTGCTCGACGTCGTCCGTGTCGACGTACGCATCGACGTGGTGTTCGCCCCCGACTCAGCGGGCGCGCCGCCGGCGCCATCCGTCGCGGACGAGCCGACTG
>CAINDT010000222.1 GCA_903847495.1 uncultured Actinomycetes bacterium | reverse complement strand
CGGCCTGACACCTCCGACGTCTGGACGATGACGCTCGACGATCCCACGCCGCGACGCCTCACGACCGGTCGCGAGCCCGCGCCGTTTTGGGAAGACATCACGCCGCAGCTCTCGCCCGACGGCACGACCGTCGCATACGGCGATGAGGGCTACGTGTGGCTCGTGCCGCTCGCCGGTGGTCCTGCGCGCAAGCTCGTGGAGGGCTCGTCGCCCGTCTGGATCGACGACGCGCGCCTCGTCATCTCCGTCGAGCGCGACGATCAGACGTCGCGCCTAGCGATCGTCGACATCGCCGATCCGTTCCCACGCCGGCTGACGGTCGGGTGCACCGATCACGGCGACGAGTGGGGTGCTGCGGTCTCGCCCGATCGGCGCGAGATCGCCTACGTCTTCTGGGTGCGCGAGGACCTGCGCGAGAGCCAGATCTGCGTGGCCGACATCGAGACCGGTGCCGTGCGCACGATCAGCGCGCCGCCGGAGATGGCCGACCGCTTTCCCGCGTGGTCGCCCGACGGCGAGTGGATCGCGTTCGCCTCCGAGCGCAGCGGGTGGTTCGAGCTGCACCTGATCCGCCCCGACGGCTCCGACGAGAAGCAGCTCACGCACGACGCCGGCGACTTCTTCGGACCCACGTGGAGTGCCGACGGCGACACGATTCTCGCCACGCGTGCCCGCCGTGGGCACTTCGATCTCGTCACGATCGACGTGCGCACGCATGCCGTCACGACCGTCGCGCACGGTGGCGCCTGGTCGAGCGCGTGTTGGACGGCCGACGGCGGCATCGTCGCCGAGTACACCGACCAGGCCACGCCGTCGGAGTTCCGCGCCGTTTCGCCCACCGGCGGGGTGCAGACGCTGCACACGCCGGCACCGCTGGCGGTGCGCACCGCACCGCACGTGCGACCCGAGGAGATCACGTACCGCTCGTTCGACGGCACCGAGATCCACGGCTTCCTGTTTCGGCCCGCGGGCGCGAGCAAGGATGCGCCGGTGCCGGCGATCGTCTATCCGCACGGCGGGCCGACGTCGTACTACGGCGACGAGTGGGACGGCCACGCCCAGTACTTCATCGACAAGGGCTACGCCTGGCTGGCGATCAACTTTCGCGGCTCGACCTCGTACGGCCGTGCCTTTGAGCGCCTCAATCACGATGACTGGGGCGTCGGTGACACGAAGGACTGTCTCGCCGCCGCCGACTATCTGGCCGGGCTCGACTGGGTCGACGGCGACCGGCTCGGCGTCTTCGGGTCCTCGTACGGCTCGTACATGTCGCTGCTCTCCGTCACCGACGATCCGCAGCATCGCTTCAAGCTCGGCGTCTGCAAGTACGGCGACTGTGACATCCGCTCGTCATGGGCGCAGGGCGACCGCGAGGGCGTGCAAGACCTCGAGCGCATGATGGGCCCGCCGTCGTCGAACCGCGCGGCCTACGAGGCTGGCTCGCCGGTCCTGCGTCTCGCCAACATCAAGGCACCGCTCTTCATCGCGCATGGCGAGCTGGACATCCGCGTCCACCCCAAGCAGTCCGAGGAGCTGGTCGCCGAGCTGCGCCGCCTCGGCGGCAAGACCTTCGAGTACGTCACCTACACGACCGAGGGCCATGGCCTCCTGCGCTTCGAGCCACAGGTCGACTTCTATCGTCGCCTCGAGCGCTTCTTCGACTGGTACTTGATGTAGTTAACGGAGGGGTCTGGCCCCTCTCTCAACCGCCGTCAGCCCGACTGTTCGCTGGCCTCGCGGCGCAGGCGCGCCTCCGGCTCCTCGCCGTCGAGGAAGAAGCGCTGCTCGTAGGCGACCTCGCCCGTCTGCT
>CAINDT010000221.1 GCA_903847495.1 uncultured Actinomycetes bacterium | reverse complement strand
GATCCGCTACACCAATGTCGAGGGCCTCAAGCGCTTCCTGTCGGATCGCGGCAAGATCCGCTCGCGCCGCATGACGGGCCTGTCCCGTCGCCAGCAGGCGCTCGCCGCGCGTGAGATCAAGCGCGCCCGCGAGATGGGCCTCCTCCCCTTCGTGATGCCGAAGCTCGAGCGTGCTCGTGGCGGCGGCCGCCCGGATCGTCGTGGCGAGGATCGCGAGGATCAGACGATGGCTTCGGTCGAGGCACAGGAGGCTGGCGCCGCTGAGGTGCTGACCGCCGTCGCCGACATGCAGGACGAGGTGGCAGTCGAGACTGCCGCCGACGACTCCTGAGTCGCCCTCACCGCTGAGCCGTTCCACCCCGCGCTTTGGCGTGCGCGGGCGTGAAACGTGCGGACAGATTGGATCCGGACCCAGAATGTCCACGCAGGCATGCGAACGCCAGCCTGGCCGAACGCGCTGTCACTAACGGGCTCTTAGAAGCCGAGGGCGAACTTGGCGTCTTCGCTCATCAGGTCGGGCGTCCACGGCGGCGCCCAGACGAGCTCGGCCTTGACGTCCTTGACGCCCGGGATCTCCGTGATGGCGCGCTCGATCTCGGCCGCGATGTGCGGACCGGCCGGGCAGCCCATCGACGTGAGCGAGTATGTCATCGCGACGTTGTTCTCCTCATCGACGTTGACCTCGTAGACGAGGCCGATGTCGACGATGCCCATCATCAATTCCGGGTCCTCGACCTGGTTGAGGGCTTCGATGACGACTTGCTTGGTGACTTCGCTCATGGTGATCCCTTCGCGTTCTCCCACAGGGTAGCCGACGGGCGCGACTACGAGCCGAGACGGTCCGGCAACTGCCGATGCGGCCAGACGCGCAGGAACGCCGAGCGCTCGTTGCCATCGCGCAGCGCAGCCTTGATCTCGGCCAGCGCGTAGCGGTCCGATCCCGCCATCTGCTCGGCGAGCGCTGTAGCCCAGGCAAGCTGCTCGGCAGCCGGGACGATCGCCTCGATCAGCCCGAGTCGCTGGGCCTCCTCCGCTCCCACGCGGGCGCGCGTGGCCAACAGGCGCAGTGCTGCGGACGGCCCGACGATCCGCTCGAGACGGCCGAGTCCGCCGAAGCCGGGCATCAGGGCCAACGATGTGTGCACGAAACGCAGCTCGGCGGCCGGGTCACTGATGCGCCAGTCGGCGGCGAGCGCCAGCTCGGAGCCGCCGCCGACGGCGTGGCCAGGCAGGCTGGCGAGCACGGGGATGGGCAGCTGGGCGAGCAGATCGGTGAGCCCGGTGCCGGCGTCGGTCAGGCGCACGCCGCTCTCGTCGAGCGCCTCCCAATCGCGAATCGCCGCGCCGGAGCAGAACACGCCATCGGCACCGGTCAGAACCAGGAGCCGCACGTCGGGCTCGGAGCCTGCGGTGAGCGCGTACCGCTCGACAAGATCCAGTGCCTCCGGACTCAGCGCATTGCGCGTAGCGGCATCGTCGAGGGTGACGACGGCAACAGGGCCGTGCTGCTCATAGCGGACGGGAGCCATGCGGAAAGCCTAGGCGCCGGGTGCGGCGTCGGCCTCCGCATCGAGCGCGGCGATCGCCTTGGCGGCCTGCGCGCGGTACTCCGCGACGAGTTCAGCGTAATCCTCGTCGCCGATGTGGTTGGTGGCTCGGTCCACCTCGAGTTCCTTGATGGCCTGCAGCGCGAGATCGCGCTCCTCGCGCAAGGCGAGGCGGCGACGCTGTGCCTCGCTGAGCGGGTCGAGCTGATCGGCCGCGGTCTGCGGGCGCACCAGCGGCCACGCCACGAACACGACGATCGCGAGTGCGACCACCGCGAGGATGAGAGCGGCGACGGTCACGACTCTCCCGGCAGGGCCTCTTCGGCGTAGCGCTTGGCGATGCGCTTGCGCTCGCGCCGGTCGGGCCAGACGCAGAGGATCACGCCGCCAGTGAACAGGAAGCCGGCGAACCAGAGCAGGCCGACGACGGGCTTGTAGAACGCCTTGATGCGGACCGAGCCGTCCGCGCGGATGCCGTCGAGGATGATGAACAGGTCGCCCTGCGTGAGCGTCGTGTTGATCGCGACCTCGTTGGAGGTGGTCTGCTCGCGGATGTACGAGCGCTGCGCCGGGCGGAGGATGCCGATCTCCTCGCCGTCGCTCGTGACGCGCAGGACGGCGGCGCGCTCGTTGTAGTTCGGGCCCTTCTCCCGCTCAACGCCCTCGAACGTCAGCACGTTGCTGCCGACGGTGAGCGACTCGCCCTTCTTCAAGAGCCCCTCGGCCTCGGTCTGGTACGCGCTCGCGCCGACGGCGCCAACGACGAACATGATCACGCCGAGGTGCACGATGTACCCACCGTAGCGGCGGCGGTTGCGGTCGATCAGGTGCAGGAACGCGATCGGGTAGCTCTCCCCCGCCACCCGGTGCCGGGCTGCGGTGCCGCGCACGAACTCGCTGATGATCGTGACGGTCACGAAGGCGCAGATGCTGCCCGCGGCGATGCCGGGCCAGGACGAGTCGAGCCCGAAGGCCACCATCACCACGCCCGTCACCAGGCCACCGATCAACGGCCAGAGAAAGGTCGTGCGGATCTGCCGGAGCGACGCTCGACGCCACGCGATCAGGGGGCCGATGCCCATCAG
>CAINDT010000220.1 GCA_903847495.1 uncultured Actinomycetes bacterium | reverse complement strand
GCGCTGCGCGTTGACCGGCGTGACGGTGAGCGTGGCGGGATTGACGGTGATCGCGAGCTGGCTGGACGTCTGCTGCAGGTAGTTGGCGTCGGTTGCGATCGTGGCGCTGACCTGACAGGTGCCGACGCCCGTCGTCTCGAGACTCGCGCCCGTGACCGCGCAGGGACCGGAATCGACGTGGTACGAGATCGCCCCCGTGCCCGAGTGGGAGCCGGCTGTCAGCGTCGTCGTCTGGCCGTAGATCCTGGTCGCGGCGACAGCACCGACGACGAGTGACTGCGGCGCGCGGTTGACGACGAGGGTCACATTACGCGAGGCCCCCGCGTAACTGACCGTGCTGTCGGGGGTGAATTCCACGTGGAGGGTGTGCGTGCCCGCGGGCAGGACGTCGCCGAGCGCAATCGGCTGGCCGCCGAGCGTGTAGTCGAAGCGCCCCTCGCCGGAGATGTCGCGATAGGCGTCGTAGGCGGTGGCGCCCAGCTGGGTCGCCGAGAGCGGCGTCTCGTAGGTGATGGGCGCGAGCGAGCTCCAGCCGATACTCACTGTGGCCTGCATGATCGTGACGGCGCCGCTCACGTAGACGACGTCATAGTTCGCGGCCGTGCCGCCGCTGCAGCGCGTCCACGGCGTCTGCCCCGCGTGGGTCGAGCGCGTGTACGCGGTGGTGCAGGTCTGGCCGGTGACGACCGACAGCGGGTCGCTGTTGCGCAGGCCCACCGGACCGGGCGAGACGGCGGGTACAGGATCGCCGTGCGTAACGGTCGTGCTCGAGGCGGTGATGGTGAGCGTCGCGCGCTGGATCGTGACCGTCCCGCCGACGTAGACGAACGCGTAGTTCGCGGCCGTCGCGTTGGCGCAGATCGTGGTGGGCGACGACGCCACGTTCGCGGTCCGGACGTAGGTCGTGGTGCAGGTGATGCCCGACACCACGGCGGCGGTGTCGCTGCCCGCGAAGTCCGAGTACGACGGGTTGATGACGGGGATCGGATCGCCGTAGGTGACGACGGGGCTCGAGGCCGTGACCGTGATCTGCTTGCGCGAGATGGTCACGCTGCCGGCGGGATAGGTGAAGGTGTAGTTGGCAGCGGCGGCGCCGGCGCACTGCGTGGTGGGTGTCGTGCCGAAGGCGGAGGTCGTCACGTACGTCGTGGTGCACACCGGCTGCGTGGTGACGATGTCACCGCCGCTCTCGCCGTTGACGAGGCCGGCGTACTGCGGCGTGACGGACGGTACCGGATCGCCGAACGTGCGCGTCGGGCTGGACGCCGTGATCGTCGCGGCCTTGCGCGCGATGGTGACCGTGCCGAGCGGATAGGTGAACTGGTAGTTGGCGGCCGCGGCACCCGCGCACTGCGTCGTCTCGGCGCTCGCGACCGGCGTCGTCGGCAGGTAGGTCGTCGAGCACGTCGGCGCCGTGGTCAGCACCGTCTGGGTCTCCCCTGCCTTCCAGCCCGAGTACGAGAGGACGGTGACGGCCGGGACCGCGTCGCCGTACGTCGGCGTCAGGTTGCGCGGGGTGACGGTGACGGATCGACGCTGGATCGTGACGGTGCCGGCCACGTAGGCGAAGGAGTAGTTCGCAGCCGCCGCGCCGGAGCACGAGGTCGTGCCGCCCGTCGCCACCGCCGTGGAGGCGCTGAAGGTCGTCGTGCAGGTCGGCTGCGTCGAGAGCGCCGTGCTCGACTGCCCGTTGACCCAGCCGCTGAACTGCGGCGAGACCGTCGGGACGGCGTCGCCGTACGTCGGCGTGATGCTCGAGGCGGTGATCGTCAGCTGCTTCTTCGCGATCGTGATGCTGCCGCTCGGGTACGTGAACGAATAGTTCGCG
>CAINDT010000219.1 GCA_903847495.1 uncultured Actinomycetes bacterium | reverse complement strand
GGCTTCATCCATCGCCGCATCCCCCTGTGGCTGCGCCGCGGCATCACGATGGCGCCCGCCATCGCGATCATCGCGATCGGCGTGAACCCCACGCGGGCGCTGATCATCAGCCAGGTCGTGCTCAGCTTCGGCATCCCGTTCGCGCTGATCCCGCTGATCCTCGCCAGCCGCGATCGGGGGCTGATGGGCCGGTTCCGGCTCGGTACGCGCGGCCTCGTCGCGGCGGTGCTCGTGGCGTGCGTGATCCTCGCCCTGAACGTTTTCCTGCTGGGCAAACTGGCCCTCGGCTGAGTCGATTTCCGCCCGCCGCGGTGGGCTGGATCACCCAAATGACGAATCACAGACGTCGGTGCGTGCGGAGCCGGTCGTCGCGGTCGGCCGCTGCGACCGACGAGCGCCCCGCGAGCATGACTCTGCGCTGGTGAGCACGCCCACAAACCCGCATGGTTATGCGGCCGTGGGGGGCTAGCACCCCGGCGAAAACGGTCGTTCCGCGCTACGATTGTGGCTAGTGGTAACACTCGTTACCCAAAAACTGAGTTTCCGGTGCGGGGCTCCCGCGCTTTGCAGGACCCCGACCCTCCGCTCCGCGCTGCTCTTTTTCAGTCTCGCCGTCGGATTTTTGGCTCTGACGCTGGGATTCGTCGACCGTGCAGCAGCTGCGCCGACGACGGCCGCCGACGATCGGTCGCGGCTGTTCACCCTGCCGACGTCGCCTGCCGACCCCGACGAGCCGATGCCACCGAGCGACAAGGTGACGATCGCCGACAACGCGGCGCTCGCACTGGGCAGCGCCTTCACGCTGCAGGCGTGGGTGCGGCCCGCCACCGACTCCGGCGAGCAAACCATTCTCGAGAAGCGCCAATCCTACGCCCTGGCCTTCCGTAACGGCACGCTCCAGTACCAGCTTGACTCGGAGCTGACAGGCACGCGCGGCATCTGGTTCGATACGCAGCTCGTGCTGCTGCCGAACCGCTGGACGCACGTGACGCTCGTCAAGAGCGGGCAGACGGTGACCGTGTACCTCAACGGCACGGCCGAGTACACGCAGTCCCTGTTCGCGAACGACGAGTTCGCCGTCTCGTACGGCATCCCGACGCTGATTACGGTCAATACCAACCCGCTGCTGATCGGCAGCGACCTGCGTGAGAACGCCCCGTTCAACGGGCGCATCAGCGACGTGTCGATCTGGAGCAGCGCCCGCAGCGCATCGGTCATCGCCGCGACGTACGACCTGCGCTTCGCCGCCAGTGTCGGTACCTGGTTCCTCGACGAGCTCATGGGCCCCACGGCGTACAACAGCTCGCAGGCCGTCGGCTCGATCCTCAACGGCAGCTACACCGGCACGGCCACCTCTACGGAGGTGCCGGCGCTCGGCACGCGCCTCAACATCAACGACACGCCGGCGTTTGACGCCTACCTGCCCGGCTACGACCCGGCAGGCCCGGTGACGTTCGCGGCAGCGACGACGCCGACGCTCGGCACGCTCGCAATCACCGATCCGAGCACCGGTGCGTTCACGCTCACGCCCGACGTCGACGCCAACGGCCTCGACAGCTTCGGCTACACCGTCACCGGCGGGTCGACGACGACCGCCGAGCGCACCTACGCGGTGCGCATCACCGACGCGACGAAGCCCAACGCTACGGGCTTCACCACGGCGTCAGGCGCCTACAACCATGACGCCACGCAGACCTTCACGCTGACGTTCTCCGAGCCCGTCACCGGCATCGTCGCCGGCGACTTCACCAACCTCGGCGACGCCACGGGCTGCAGCATCGATCCCGGTGACGACAGCGGCGCGACGCGCACCGTCACGGTGTCGAGCTGCTCCGAGGGCACGCTCCAGCTGCGCTTCGCGGCCAATGGCGCTGCCGATGCCGTCGGCAATACGGGTCCTGCCGCGGCGGTCAGCACGACGGTGATCACCGTCGACCGCACGCCGCCGGCCGTCTCGTCGTTCACGACGACGCTGACGGGCATGACGCGCGTCACGCCCCAGGTGTACACGCTGACCTTCAGCGAGTCGGTCACCGGCATCACCGCCGCGGACTTCACGAACGTCGGCACGTCCACCGACTGCGTCTTCGACCCGGGCGCCGATACCGGCTCGACGCGCACCGTCTCGATCTCCAGCTGCGCCAACGGCACGCTGCAGCCGCGCCTGCG
>CAINDT010000218.1 GCA_903847495.1 uncultured Actinomycetes bacterium | reverse complement strand
GGGGCTCGCATACGTCTCGCCGTCCGCGACCAATGCGAGCCTCACCGACGGCGGCCTCAAGAACTTCTTCCGCGTGGTGGCGAGCGACGCCCTCCAGGCGCCTCGCATGGCGGAGTTCGTCGCCGACGACCTCGAGGCGAAAGGCGTGCTGATCGTGCAGGACGACGAGCCCTACTCGGCGGGACTCGCAAATGCGGTCTTCAAGCAGCTCGAGGCGCGCGGTATCAAGGTGCAGCGGGTCAACGTCAAGGTCGGGCAGGAGTCGTATTCCGAGGTCGTCACACGCGTCACGCCGCAAGTGGACGTGGTCATCACGCCGCTGCTCGTCGCGTCAGACGCACGCCGGGTCGTCACCGAGCTCCACGCTGCCGGCAAGTACCCGACGATCGTCGGCGGCGATGCGCTGTTCGTGAACGCCTTCGGCGTGCCCGGCGCCTACGTGACCACCTACGCGCCGGATATCTCGCGGTATCCCCAGGGGCGCGACATCATCCGGCTCTACGAATCGATCTTCGGCGACTTCGAGGCCTTCGGCGGCCCCGCCTATGTGGCGATGGAGGTCGTGCTGACCGCGGCGCTCGACGTCTGCAAGCGCGACGGCGGCGTCACGCGCAGTGCCGTCACGAAGGAGGTTCCCAAGGTGCGGCTCGAGGAGAGCATCCTCGCGATGCCGATCGCGTTCGACGAGCGCCACGAGCTCGAGGACGCTCGGATCCACGTCTACCGCGTCGGCCTCAACGGCTACGAGCTGGTCGGCTAACCACAGCGGGGGCGCCGCAGCGCCCCCGCCGATCATGTCGTCCGATGCGGCCGCGAGCAGCCGCCTGCCGGGTTACCCCTCGGCGCCGAAGTCCGGGGCCTCTTCGCCAGCCGGGTCCGGCGCGGCGGCAAGCACCTCGGCGGGCACCATGCCCTCGTACTGCTCGAAGTTCTTGACGAACTGCGCAGCCAGCTGGTGCGCCTTCTTCTCGAACGCGGCCGGGTCGTCCCATGTCTCGACGGGATTGAGCAGCTTCGAGTCGACGCCAGGCACCGCGACCGGGATGTGCAGACCGAAGATCGGGTCCTGACGCGTTTCCACGTTGTCGAGTTCGCCCGAGACGGCGGCGCGCACGAGCGCGCGGGTCGCCGCGATCGGCATGCGCTTGCCGACACCGTACGGACCGCCGGTCCAGCCGGTGTTGACCAGCCAGGCCGAGGCGCCGGTCTTGGCCAGGCGCTCGCCGAGCATCTTCGCGTAGACGCCCGGATCCTGTGCGAGGAACGGTGCGCCGAAGCACGTCGAGAACGTGGTCTGCGGCTCGGTGACGCCAACCTCGGTGCCGGCGAGCTTTGCCGTGTAGCCCGACAGGAAGTGGTACATCGCCTGCTCAGGGGTCAGCTTGGCAACGGGCGGCAGGACGCCATACGCATCGGCCGTCAAGAGCACCACGGCGGTCGGGGTACCAGCGCGACCCTCCTCGACGACGCCCGGAATGGACGTCAGCGGGTAGGCGACGCGCGTGTTCTCCGTGATCGACGAGTCGGCGAAGTCGATCTCGCGCGTCTCGGCATCCATCACGACGTTCTCGATGATCGAGCCGAACATCTCGGTCGTCGCGTAGATCTCCGGCTCGGACTCGGCCGACAGGTTGATCGCCTTGGCGTAGCAGCCGCCCTCGATGTTGAAGACGCCGTCATCGGCCCAGCCGTGCTCGTCGTCGCCGATCAGCGGGCGCTCGGAATCGGTCGACAGCGTCGTCTTGCCCGTACCGGAGAGGCCGAAGAAGACGGCGACGTTGCCGTCCTGGCCGACGTTCGCCGAGCAGTGCATCGACAGCACGCCCTTCTGGGGCAGACGGTCGTTCATGATCGTGAAGACGGACTTCTTGATCTCGCCGGCGTAGCGCGTGCCGCCGACGAGGATCTCGCCGCCGGTGAAGTCGATCGTCACGAAGCCGCTGACGCGCGTGCCGTGCTTCTCCGGGTCGGCCTTGAACTCGGGCGCGTGGAGGATCAGGACCTCGGGGTTGTGCGAGGGGATCTCCTCGGGTGTCGCCGGAATCAGCATCGTCTGGGCGAACAGCAGGTGCCAGGCGGAGTTCGAGACAACGCGAATCGCGGTGCGGTGGTCCGGATGCGCGCCGGCCCAGGCGTCGAGGACGTAGACGTCGCCCTGGTTGAGGAAGGCGACCAGGTCCTCGCGGATCAGCGCGTTGTGCTCCTGCGAGATCGGGCGATTGACCGGGCCCCACCAGATGCGGTCCTTCGCGCCCGGCTCCTCGACGATGAACTTGTCCTTGGGGGAGCGACCCGTGTTCGGGGCGGTGTTGACGACGAGCGAGCCACCGGCAGCCAGCTGGCCGGCGTCAGCACGCAGCGTGTGCTCGTAGAGCTCGGCGGCCGTCAGGTTCCAGTGCGCGTCGCCACTGGGTGCGAGGCCGTGTGTGTCGAGGTCGACTGAGCCGCGGCGTGTCGTCGTTGCCATTGTGAGGTCATCTCCTGGGTCTGCAATTCAGAACGCACGAAGGGGAACGCGTGCGCTGGGGGTGAAGCCTACTCATCCCATAGGTCATATCCGCAGGTAGATCGTCTGCGGCCGAATCCCCGTGGGATCCAGCCTGTGCTCGATCCACCTGCGCATGCGTCATCGTGGTGGTCGACAGAGGGGCCAGACCCCTCTGGCAACCACCGCTAGTCGTGGATCGCCTCGACGTCCTCGCAGTGGTGCTTGGCGGAGCGGACGCTCTCGGCGTCCCAGAGATCGCCGACGAGGCGGTGACGCGGCGTCCCGACGACCACCGCCGTCGGCGAGAACTTCTCGCACGCCGCGGCGACGCACGCGCCATCGGGCCCGCTGGTCGCCTGCCCCATGGCCTCGAGACCCTGGGCACGCGCGACGGCGCACATCGCCGCGGCGCGATCCTGCGCCTCGCCGCCGCTCTGGCCCTCGACGAACTCCTGTCCGAGCATGTGCCCGACGGTCATGTCCATGCCGCCGTGGGTGACCATCACGACGGTCGAGATGCCTGCCTCCTTGGCCTTCGCGATCACCCGCTCCGCCACCAGCTCGTCCGTACCCAACTCCGTGGAGAACCCCAGAATGCTGCTCATGTCCCAGTTGTACACCGCGGCGTCGTCGATTGCACCGAGCGATCCCGTCCGAGCGTGACGGAAACCCCGCGACCTGCGGCAGGTCAGGGGCCGGACGGTCATCGGCTAGCATCGCGTGCATGACGCTCCAGCTCAATGATCCCGCTCTGTTCCGCCAGCAGGCCTACATCGACGGCCAGTGGGTCGACGCCGACAGTGGCGAGACGTTTCCCGTCTACGACCCCGCCACCGGCGAGGTGATCGCGAACGTTCCGCGCCTCGGCGCCGCGGAGACGCGTCGCGCAATCGAAGCGGCCGAGCGCGCGCAGGCCGGATGGGCCAAACTGCTCGCGAAGGATCGCGCGCGCATGCTGCGCGACCTCGCCGACGCGATGCTCGCCAACGCGGATGACCTCGCGACGATCATGACCGCCGAGCAGGGCAAGCCGTGGCCTGAGGCCAAGGCCGAGGTCGCCTACGCCGCCTCGTTCTTCGAGTGGTTCGGCGAGGAGGCCAAGCGGGTCTACGGCGAGACGATCCCCGCGCCGATGGGCGAGCGCCGCCTCGTGGTGCTGCGCCAGCCGATCGGCGTAACGGTCGGCATCACGCCGTGGAACTTCCCATCGGCGATGCCGACCCGTAAGGCGGCTCCTGCGCTCGCCGTCGGCTGCACGATGGTGCTCAAGCCGGCCGAGCAGACGCCGCTCAGCGCTCTCGCCGTCGCCGAGTTGGCCGAGCGCGTCGGCATCCCCGCCGGCGTGTTCAGCATCGTCACCGGCGACGCCGAGGATGCACCGAAGATCGGCGGCGAGATGACGTCGAATCCGATCGTGCGCAAGCTCTCCTTCACGGGCTCCACGCAGGTCGGCAAGCTCCTGATGGAGCAGTGCGCGGGCACCGTGAAGAAGGTGTCGCTCGAGCTCGGCGGCAACGCGCCGTTCCTCGTCTTCGACGACGCCGATCTCGACGACGCGATCGCGGCGATCAACGTCGCCAAGTACCGCAACGCGGGGCAGACGTGCATCAGCGCCAACCGCGTGCTCGTGCAGAGCGGCATTCACGACGCCTTCGTGGAGCGCGTCGTCGAGCTGTCGAAGACCGTCAACGTCGCGCCAGGCTTCGATCCGTCCGCGACGATCGGCCCGCTGATCGACGATCCCGCGCTCGAGAAGGTCGCGCGCCATGTCGCCGACGCCCAGACGCGAGGCGGGGAAGTGCTGCTCGGTGGCGGTGTTCACGAGGAGCATGGCCGCACGTTCTTCCTGCCGACCGTCATCACCGGCGCGGACATGTCGTGGGAGATGTCGAACGAGGAGACGTTCGGTCCCGTCACCGCCGTGCATCGCTTCGAGCACGAGGCCGATGCCGTGCGGATCGCCAACGACACGCCGTTCGGTCTCGCCGCCTACCTGTTCACCCGCGATCACGCCCGCATCTGGCGCGTGGGCGAGGGCCTCGACTACGGGATGATCGCCATCAATACCGGCTTCATCAGCGCGGCCGAGGCGCCGTTTGGCGGCGTCAAGGAATCGGGCATCGGCCGCGAGGGCTCGCAGCACGGCATCGAGGACTTCCTCGAGCTGAAGTACATGGCCTGGGCCGGCATCCGCGACGAGTAGCAGTGCGGCATGGAGTGGTGCGGCTCCATGACATATGAGTACGCCATGTGTATGGCATACTCATGGCATGAGTACGCGTCTCCAAATCATCGTTGATGACGACGAAGCCGAGCAGTCGCGCGCATGTGCGCGGGCCCAAGGCGTGAACTTGTCGGAATGGATTCGCCAGGCAATGGCGATGGCCCGCAAGACGCAGGGGCCGCGCACTGCTGAGGAGAAGCTCGCGGCGCTGCGGCGCCTTTCCCAGATGCCTGACGAAGAGCGTGCTCCAGCGCCGCCGATCGACGACATGCTGCGAGAGATCAACGCGCGGTACGACGGGCTTCCGTCGCTGTGATCTTCGTCGACTCGAACGTGCCGATGTACGTCATCGGCGACGATTTGGTGCAGCGGCAGCGCGCCGAGGCGCTCTGCGACCGGCTCGTTTTGAGCGGCGAGCAGATCGTCACGAGTGCCGAGGTCTACCAGGAGATCATGCACCGGTATCGATCGATCGGCCGGCTTGCATCGATCGCCAAGGGCTTCGAGCACCTGGACATCATTGTCGACGACGTGCTCGCGATTGATGTCGACGACGTACGTAGTGCGCATGCCATCCTCGATCGCACGTCGGACCTCGATGCGCGCGATGCGTTGCACATCGCGACGATGGTCCGGCATGGCATCACACGCATCGCGTCGTACGATCGGGGATTCGATCGGGTATCGGATATCGAGCGCCTCTCATGACCCGCCTCGGCGGCCACGTGATCGCCGACCAGCTGGTCGCGCAGGGCGTGGACACCGTGTTCGGGGTGGCGGGTGAGTCGTTTCTCAGCGTCCTCGACGGACTCTGGGAGCGGCGTGACCAGATTCGTTATGTCGGTGCGCGTCATGAGGCCACGGCCTCGCACATGGCGGAGGCGTGGGGCAAGTTGACCGGGCGGCCGGGCGTCTGCCTGGCCACGCGCGGGCCGGGCGCCACGCACGCGTCGATCGGCGTGCACACCGCCTTCCAGGACTCGACGCCGATGCTGCTCTTGCTCGGGCAGGTCCGGCGCGAGCACCAAGGACGCGAGGCGTTCCAGGAGGTCGATTTGCCCGCGATGTTCGCGCCGCTCGCCAAGTGGGCTGCGCAGATCGAGACGGCCGACGACATCCCGGAGATGCTCGGCCGCGCGTTCGAGATCGCGCTCGCCGACCGGCCCGGCCCCGTCGTGCTCGCTCTGCCGGAGGACATGCAGCGCGAGGAGACCGCTGCCGCCGACGCGCCGTTCGCCGAGCCGGCGCTCCGCGAGCCAGATCCGGCTGAGCTCGATCGCCTCCACACGTGGCTCGGCGATGCGGCGCAGCCGCTCGTGATCGTCGGTGGACCGCGTTGGAGCCAGTTGTCGGCCGACGCGCTGGCGGAGTGGGCGGTGGGCTCGGCCGTACCCGTCGCGGCGCAGTTCCGCCGCCAAGACCACATCGACAACACGTCGCCGGCCTACGTGGGCGACCTCGGCCTCGGCACGAACCCGGCGCTCGAGGCACGCGTCGCCGAAGCCGATCTGGTCCTCCTCCTCGGTGGGCGCTTCGGCGAGATTCCCAGCGGCGGGTACACGCGCCTGCCGGTGGAGCGCCGCTTGGGGCATCTGGTTGCGCATGTGCACGCGGAGCCATCGGAGCTCGGGCGCACGTGGCACCCGGATCTCGCCATCGCGGCTGCTGCGCCGTTGGTCGCCGACGGGCTTGTGGCGCGAGGACCGCTCGGGCGGCAGCCGCGCGCGATGTGGGCTCAATCGCTGCGTGGCGATTACGAGACCTGGAGCGAGCCCACCGCGCGCGACCTCGCCGGCGTCGACCTCGGCCACGTTGTCCAGCACCTACGGGAGATGCTGCCCGACGACGCCGTCATCACCAACGGCGCGGGCAACTACACGGTCTGGATCCACCGCTACTACCGTCACCGCCGCTACGGAACGCAACTCGCACCGACCAGCGGCGCTATGGGGTACGGCATCCCCGCCGCGATCGCGGCCGCGCTGCACGATCCGTCGCGAACGGTCGTGGCCTTTGCCGGTGACGGCTGCTTCCAGATGGCCGGGCACGAGCTTGCCACGGCGGTGCAGGTCGGCGCGCGCATCATCGTGCTGGTCTGCGACAACGGCATGCTCGGCACGATCCGCATGCACCAGGAGCGGACGTTCCCGGGCCACGTCGAGGGCACAGCGCTCGCCAACCCCGACTTCGCCGCGCTCGCGATCGCCTACGGGTGCCACGGCGAACGCGTCGAGTGCGACGCCGACTTTGCGGCCGCCTTTGCCCGGGCCCTCGCGGCCGACGGGCCGGCGCTGATCCACCTGGTCTGCGACCCGAGAGCGATCACGCCGGGCGCGCTACTCGCGTAGACACATTGGATCCGGATCCAAATTGTCCAAGAACGTGCAAATCTGGACCCGGGTCCAAATCAGCACGAAGCATGCGAATCTGGACCCGGGTCCAGATTCGTTAGGTTCTCTCCATGAAGATCTACGCACTCCATTGCGGTGGTGATCTGCAGGACGTCGGGATCTTCGACTACGAGCATCCCCAGGCGGGCGAGGCGCTCTACAACCCGTACTACATGTACGTCATCACGCATTCGCAGGGCAACGTGCTGCTCGACACGGGCGCGCACCCGACGTTGCGCACCGATCCACGCTCGCGTCTTGGTGACATGGCCGATGTGTTCGAGGCGCTGCTGGAGCCCGACGACACCGTGCCTGGGTGCCTCGCGCGCATCGGTATGACACCGGAGGACATCAGCGTCGTCGTGCAGTCGCACCTGCACTTCGACCATGCGGGTGGCCTCGAGCACCTGCGCCACGCGCCCGTCTACGTGCAGCAGGCCGAGCTCGACTTCGCCTTCGATCGCACGCATGATCAGGCCGAGATCTACCTCGTCGACGACTTCAACGAGGGTGTCGACTGGCGGCCAATCACCGGCAAGCACGACCTCTTCGGTGACGGCACGCTGATCCTGCACTCGACGCCTGGTCACACCGCCGGGCACCAGTCGCTGTGGGTGCAGACGCCGAGTC
>CAINDT010000217.1 GCA_903847495.1 uncultured Actinomycetes bacterium | reverse complement strand
CTGGTCCATGTGGCTCCTCCGGGGGTACGACCGCCGGTAGTGCGGTCGTACGGAGCGTACGCATCACGTCGGGTGGCGTGCTCCGCGTGCGCCGTTGCGTGCGTCATCGGTATGCCTACAGGCGCTGGTCGTGTCACTGCGCGCCGACGCTGCGAGCTTGCGCGCGACGCGCGACGCCTCCTCACCGCGACGATCGGCGCATGCGCCAGCGCACAGGTCAGGCAGCCGCGGAGGTGATCGCGATCACGCTGATCGTGATCGCGCTCGTCCTCGTCCTGGCCGCGAATGGCGCCTTCGCCTGGCTCCCCGGCCTCGTTGCGCAGGCCGTCGGCGACGGCGATCACCCGCCTGCCCCACCCCCGGCACTCGCGTATCTCGATCGCGCGGTGGCCACGACCGACGCAACGGGCCCTCCGCTGCACGACGCCATCCTCCGGTTGGCGCAGGTCGTCGGCCCGGAGCGGGCACGCGCGCTCGCCGTCGATCGGCTGCTGCGGCGCTACGCCGTCTCGTTCGGCAGCCGTCGCGAGGCCCTCGCCGATCCGAGTTGGGCCCTCGCGGATCCGCGCTTCGACGGCATCGGCCCGGCGATGGGAGCCGTGTGGTCTCATGAGGAGCCCCGCGCACCGAGCACCGTGCGCATCGTCGATCGGCGTGCCGAACAGGCGTGGTGGCAGCGGCAGCGTCCATCGACGCCGAGCCGCGTCGTCGCCGTCGGAACGACGGCCGTGATCGGCGCGGCCACGGCGATAGCGCCGGTGCTGTCGCTGCCCGTCGCGCTGCTCGATGCCACCGCGGCCGCGCTCGGTCCGACGGGAGCAGCGATCCCCGCGGGCAGCCGCGAGGACGATGCGGTGATCTGCCGGTTCGTGTGGCGCCGAAACGTCGCCGAGGACGGCTGGGCTCCCGCTCATGCGATCGCCGCGGGACGCCTGCAGCTCGGGCAGCGCGTACCGGCCGTCGAGCTGACGGTCGTGCGCGCCGGACAGATCGAGGCCCACGTGGTGGTGCGCAGCCATGCGACGACCTGCTGAGCGCCGCGCTCAGGCCACGGTCGAGTGGCTGGCGGTGATCGTCGCCGTCGGCGCCGCCGTCGCGGTTGGCGGCCTTGCCACGAACGAGATTGCGCAGCACGTCGCGGCGCGCCTCGCGCCATCGTCTCCCGATCAACTGGAGTTGCGGTCGCTCGCAGCGGCGGTGCGCGGCGAGGCGACCGCGCCGAGCCTGCAGGGTGCGGAGGCCTGGCTCGCCGAGCAATACGGCGCCACGGGCGCTCGCAGGCACATCGCCGCCGCCGTGGTAGCCGAGTTGCTGCGTGCCCACCCGCGTTGGGGCGAGGACGTGCGACTGGCCGGCGCGTCGCATCCTGCACCTCCGGCGACGGCAACGCTCCGCAGCGAGGTCGCGACGGAGGTCCGCATCGTCACGGCTGCGGACGAACGCGCCGCGGGCATGGGACCGGCCGCGAGCGAGCGCGCGGCGGCCGGGGCGGCATCGCTGGCGTGGTCCGGCATCGGCGCGCTCGCGCAGCGCATCGCCCGCCCACTGGGGCTGGCCGTGGGGGTGGTACGTGCGCTGCTCGGCGCGCAGACCGACGAGCCAGCGCAAGAGCCAGGCACGCGAGCGGGCGATGCGATCGTCTGCAGACCGACGACCGCGCTGATCACGGGGCGGGGATTGCCCGCCGGCCGCCGCATCAGTGGGCTGTGGCGCGTCGGCATCCTGCGCGACGGTCGCCTGATCCTCGACGCGGTGCACAGCGGCACGAGCCCGTGCCGGCTCCCGGCCGGGCGCTGACACCGGCCGGGAGCAATCGCCTACGGCTTTGCGACGGAGGAGATCGCCTTCTCCATCGACTTCGAGATCTGGCCGCCGATACCGGCACCACCACCCTTGACCTGCACGGACACGGCGAGCAGCAGCGCGCCGACCGCCAGCACCAGGCCGAGGTACTCGACCGTGCCCTGCCCGCGCCGGTCCGTCAGCCGATGCCCGAATGCGCAGAGCGCCTCCCAGAACGAGTTCATCTTCCACCTCACGTGGGTCGCAGCGACCACCGGCCGCCGCGACCCACCGTGCCAACGGTGCGGACACGCCGTGCGCAAGGTCCGCGCTGCGGAACGACCGGGTCGTCGCTGTCGCAGCGTGCGGTCGCACGTCGTTCGCGCCGAATCCCGCGGAGAGCGCGCGCATGCGCGCGGCGCTACACGGCGGCGGGCGTCGGCGCCGTCACGCACGGCAGCTCGACCACGAAGCGCGCGCCGCCCTGCGGCGCATCAGCCACGGTGACGGTGCCGCCCATCGCGAGCGCGAGCTCGCGCGCGATCGCCAGACCGAGACCCGTGCCCGTGCCGTCCTCCGTGTAGAAGGCACGGAAGATGTCCACGCGCTTCTCGGGTGCGATGCCCGGACCCGAGTCGTCCACGGTGATCCACACGCGCCCGGCCTCGGCCAGTGCGCTGACGATCACCGTGCCCTCGTCGGGCGTCCACCGCACGGCATTGCGGACGAGATTGCCGACGATCTGCAGGATGCGGTCTCCGTCGCCGATGATCACGGGCAGCGTGCCGGATTGCAGCGTGATCTCAATGTCCCGCTCCCGCGCCTCTGCGCCCTGACCCGTGACGACCTGGTCGAGCAGGATGTTGAGATCGACCTCGTCGGCCTCGAGGCCGAAGCGCTTGGCCTGCAGTCGCGCCAGGTCGAGCAGATCGCTGACGAGTCGGTTGAGACGCTGCGACTCTGCGGTGATCGCGGCGTAGGCCAGCTGCTGCTCGGCCTCGTCCTCGAAGATGCCGTCGACGAGCGCGTCCACCTGACCGCGGATCGCGGTTAGCGGCGTGCGCAGCTCGTGCGACACGCGCATCAGGAACTGGCGCTCCGTGTCGCGTGCCTCGGCGAGCCGCACGGTCATGTCCTCGAAGGCGCGGTTGACCATGCCGATCTCGTCGGCCCGCGTGATGTCGAGCGGCACCCGCTCGTCGTCGCGCGCTACGGCACGCGCAGCCAGTGCGAGACGCTTGAGCGGGCGCACCAGGCGCAGGCCGAGGATGAGCGCGAGCAGGATCGCCACCGCCAGCCCGATTGCGAACGCGGGCACGAGCGCGCGCCGCAGGGCACCGGCAGGCGACGGCACCTCGACCAGAGGTCGTGCGATCACGACCATGCCGACCGGTGCGCCGTCGTTCGGATCGCCGGTGGACGTCGGAAACACGCCACGCGCGACCACCACGTCGTCGCCGAGCTCCGCCGGCACGAGGTCCCGCGGCAGCTCGACGGCTCCGCCTCGATCGATCACCGACACCACCGCTGCGAACTGTTCGCGGGGCTTGTCCGCGGATACGCCGGCGAGCTGCTCCAGCCCGAGGGCGTCGGCCTCGACCGGCAGCGGCGCGAGCGAGACGTAGAAGGCGCGTCCGCCAATCGTGACGTTGACGTCCTGCGCCGAGAGCATCTCGTTGCGCTTGCCGAGCGTCGCGTCGAAGACGACGCGGGTGTAGATCCGCGACAGGCCCGTGGCCGCGCGCTTCATCTCCCGCACCTGCTGCGCGCGCCGCTCGTTCTGCTGCCGATCGGAGTACGTGCCGACCGAGCGCACGGTCAGCGCGGCGGTCACAAGCAGCGCCACCACCACGGGCACGACGCCGATGATCAGCAGCCGGGCGCGCAGGCTACGCAGCAGAAGCATCGTCCCCGACCTTGTAGCCGACGCCCCACACGGTGACTATCGGACAGGTGTCGCCGAGCTTGCGGCGCAGCTGGCGGACGTGCACGTCGACGGTGCGCGTGTCGCCGGCGAACGTGTAGCCCCAGACGCGCTCGAGCAGCTGGTCGCGGGTCAGCACGTGGCCGCGCTCCTCGAGCAGCGTCCACAGCAGATCGAACTCCTTGGGCGCGAGTTGCACCTCGTCACCGCCGACCTTCACCTCGTGCCGACCGCGATCGATCGTGATCGTCCCGTGGCTGAGCGTGCCGCCGATCGGCTGCACGGCGGCGGGGGCGCGACGCAGGATCGCCTTGACGCGCGCCACGAGCTCGCGCGCATTGAAGGGCTTGGTGACGTAGTCGTCGGCGCCGACCTCGAGGCCGACGATCTTGTCGATGTCGTCGTCGCGGGCGGTCAGCATGATGATCGGCACCTGCGATGTGGCGCGGATCCGCCGACACACCTCGAGTCCGTCGATGCCGGGCAGGTTGAGGTCGAGCAGCACGAGGTTCGGCGGGTCGTCCTCCATCACGCGAAGTCCGTCCTCACCGCTGAGGACGTGCGTCACCTCGAAGCCGTCGCGCTCGAGGTACGTCTTCGTCGGGGTCGCGATGTTGACCTCGTCCTCGACGATCAGAATGCGCTCCGCCATGTGCCCGCCTTACGGCTTGAGGTCGATGACGACCGGGGTATCCGCCGGAGTGTACGAGACCGCGTCGGCTCCGTCGGCGCTGTACGTGCCGCTGCCCGTGGCGCGCACCTGGCCGCAGCCGCTGATGAACACGTCGCGCAGCTCGGCGGCGCGGCGGAGGGTGATCGTGTAGTCACCCGTCTGGTGGTGCATCAGCTTGACGGGCTTGAGCACGGTCCAGGTGACGGTCTTCTTGGCGCGCTTGAGCGTGACACACGACTTGAGGTCGGCACCATCGGCGCAGGCGATGCCCTTCAGCGACCGGGGCCCGATGATCACCGTCCGCGGGCCGACGTAGGCGATCGAGATGGTGGACTCGCCGCCCATCGACGACCGGTACACGAGCTCGCCCGCGGCGGTCGCGGCCTCGAACGACCGCGCACCCGCGACGGGCACGACGATCAGCGTGAGGGCGGTAACAAGGGCGAGAGGCAGACGACGCACGTACGCATTATGCGTCCGGAAACGCCCTCCGGGTGGCGCAGCCGCGACCCGATGCGCCTAGCGGGCCTCGTATGTGTGAAAGCCCTCGCCGGTCTTGCGGCCGAGCCGGCCCTCCTCGACCATCTGGGCGAGCAGCGGGTGCGGGGCGAAGTGCGGGTCGCCGAGCCCCTCCGCGATCGCCTCGCAGGCGTGCAGCTGGACGTCGAGGCCGATCAGGTCGATCAGCGCGAGCGGTCCCATCGGCCAGCCCGCGCCGGCCTTCAGCGCGCGGTCGAGGTCGATCGGATCGGCACCCGTCTCGGCCAGCGTGCGCACGGCGTCGTTCAGCATCGGCACGAGCACGCGATTGACGAGGAAGCCCGGCGTGTCGGGACACGGCACGGCCTCCTTGTCGAGTCCCTCGGCGAACTCGATGGCATCGGCGTACACCTGGGGATCCACAAGCGCGGTGCGCACCACCTCGACGAGCTTCATCACGGGTGCCGGGTTGAAGAAGTGGAGGCCGACGACGCGCTCGGGCCGGCCGCTGGCCTCGGCGATGCCGGTGACGGAGATCGCAGACGTATTGGTGGCGAGGATCGCGTCGGGCTGCAGCGTGGCGCCGAGCTCGCGGAACAGGTCGTGCTTGACCTCCGGGATCTCCGCGATCGCCTCGATCACGATGTCCACGTCGCGCAGGTCGGCGATCGCCTCGGCACCACTCAGGCGCGCGAGGGCGGCGTCGGCGTCGGCCTGCTCCATCGTGCCCTTCTCGACGCGCCGGGCGAAGCCCTTGCGGACGCGCTCGAGGCCCTTCTCGCGCGCCTCGGGGTAGCCGTCGTACGCGATCACCTCATGGCCGGCGGCGAGGCAGACCTCGACGATCCCCGCTCCCATCGTTCCGAGTCCGATCACTCCGACTGCCTGCGCCACGACGCCTCCGATCCCGTTGACAGGTGAATCGTGCCGCACTCGGCAATCACGTGCTGCCGTCCGTGATGCACCGCTGTTATCCAACGTGGAACAGGGTCTCCGGCCCACGCCCCGTATACTCCGCCCGTAATGGGAGGCTTTTCCGACCGCGCCCGCCTGTCCGCGCAGGGCCCCGGCCCGTCGGGTGACGTTGTCGTCACCGTGACGGCCAGCGAGGTTCGTGATGCCTCGGGCAATGCGATTGCGCAGCCGACGAGCGCGCCTGCCGAGGCGCGCAAGGCGATCGGCGACATGCGCAAGGAGCGCGCGGGGCTCGCGCGCCGCTATCAGGAGCTGCGCGGCGATCTTGGCGGCCTGCTGATCGAGATGGCGCGCCGCGACCAGTTCAACTTCCACCTGCTGCGCCTGCGGGCTGCCGAGGCCGTTGCCGTGGAACAGCGGGCGAAGGAGATCGATGGCCAGCTGACGCTGCATGCCGCGAGCGCACGCCAGTCGCTACCGGCCGGCACCGTGGCGATGACGGCGAAGAAGTGCGGCACGTGCACCGCCGCGATCCCGGCCGACGCGAACTTCTGCGCCTACTGCGGGACGCCGACGGCATGAGCGAGCCGGAGCAGCCCACCGTGGATATGCCAGTGGTGAACGAGCCCGTGTTCGAGGCGCCGCTGCCGGGTGCAGATGTCGCGCGCTGCCCGGCCTGTCTCTCGCCGGTCCGCACCGACCAGCGCTACTGCCTGGAGTGCGGCGAGCGGCTGCTCGTGGACGAGATCCCACCGCCGCCCGGTGGCGGCTCCGCGCTCTCGAATCGCTCGACGACGCTGCTCGCCATCGCCGCCATCGTGTTGATCGTGGTTGGCGTTGGCCTGGCCTGGGTCGCACTGCGCGAGCCGAGCGCCGGCGAGGACACGACGGATACCGCCATCACCGCACCGACGACCGCACCGACCGATACCGCGGCGACCGAGACCGGCTTCACGGACACCGGCTTCACCGACACCACCATCACGGGCACCGACACCGGCTTCACCGACACGACGATGACCGACACCGGCATGACCGACACCGGCTCGAGCGCCGGCGGGTGGCCCGCCGGCCAGACCGGGTGGGCGGTGATCCTCGCCTCGAAGAGCCAAGCCACGTTCCAAGAGACCGATGCGCAGGTGGTCGCCGATGAGGCGACGGCGGCCGGCGTGCCGATGGTCGGTGTACTCGACTCGTCGCTGTTCCCCTCGCTCAACCCCGGCTACTGGGCGGTGTTCTCCGGCCCCTACGCCACGCAGGCCGAGGCCGAGACGGCCGCTGCCACGATTCAGGGGCAGGGCTATGCCGATGCGTACGCCCGCGAGGTCCAGCCGTAGCGCAGCGGTATGCGGTGTGCGTGCTCGGCTGTTGCCGTAGCCCGCGACACACCGGTCTTGTGATGTTTCGCACAATCCCTTGTGCTGCGCTCGTATCACCGGTACAGTGCGCTCTACGCGCTTAGCAGGTTCCCCCCGCGGAGCGCCCCGCTTGTTCCCCATCCGCTCCGAGCTCGGCTTGGTGCGGCCTCCATCCACTCCCCTCTGGAATCCACATGTACCGCTTCAGCCGACAGATCTTCATCGAGGTCAAGGACGCAGTCGACCCCTCCCCCGACACCGTGTCGGTCCCGGAGGCGCGCCGCCGCATCCTCGCCGCCTGCGAGAGCACGATCGAGCGCCTCGCCCGCGACTCCCGCTACTTCCCGAAGCCGGCCCGCAGCCTCTTCCAGGAGATCCGTTACTACTTCCCGATCACCGAGCAGGCCCGTGTGTACTACACGGTCGAGCGCTACATCGGCCTCGCGCAGGACTTCATCCGCGACGAGATCGAGCGCCATGGCGAGGGCGTCGTCGCTCCGTGCCGCGCCACGACCCGCAAGGGCAAGCCGTGCCAGCGCACGCCGCTGCCGGGCCGCGAGTACTGCCCGTCGCACTCGCACCTCGAAGAGGTCGCGCTCACCGCGTAACCCCGAACGGGAATTCCAGAGGCTGGCCGAGGGGTCCGGGAGATAATCCCGGGCCCCTCGCCGTTTCCGGACCTACTCGTCCTCGAGCGGCAGGTGCAACTGCTCGCCCTCCACGAGCCGGGACACGCTCACACCGAGCAGGCGGATCGGCGGCGGCCGGTCGCGCAGGGCCCGCTGCAACGCCAGCTCGGCGAGGCGGGTGATTTCCGCAGGATCGCCCGTCGGCTGCCCGGCCGACGTGGCGCGCGAGAGGATGCGGAAGTCGGGATAGCGCAGCTTGACCGTGACGGTGCGCGCCACGAGCCCCTCGGCGAGCATCCGCTCGGTCGCACCGATCGCCATGCGCGCCGCGTGCTCCGAGAGGATCGCCGGGTCGCTGATGTCGCGGTCGAACGTCTCCTCGTTGCCGATCGTCACCGACGGTCCGCTAGCCACGACGACGGGCCGCGGATCGATGCCACGGGCGCGCTCACGCAGATCACGCCCCATCACGCCCGGCAGGATCAGGCGCAGACGCTCGTCGTCGAGATCGGCGAGCTGGCCGATCCGCTCGAGCCCGGCCACCTGCAGGCGCTTGTCGGCCTTCGGTCCGATACCCGGCAACGCGCGCAATGGCAGCGGCGCGAGGAACTCCTCCTCCCGTCCGGCCGCCACCACGACGAGGCCCACCGGCTTGTCCTGATCGGAGGCGATCTTGGCGATCGTCTTGCCGGTGCCGCAACCGAACGACGCACCGAGACCAGTCTCCGTGCGGATGCGCTGCTGCAGG
>CAINDT010000216.1 GCA_903847495.1 uncultured Actinomycetes bacterium | reverse complement strand
GCGACGACGAGCGCTCGCGCGCGTGCACCGCGTGCGACTTCCGGGCGTATCCGCGCCACTCGCCCGCCGTGATCGTGCTGATCACCCGCGGTGACGATGAGGTGCTGCTCGGACGCTCCGCGCGCTTTCCCACGGGGATGTACTCGACACTGGCCGGCTTCGTCGATCCGGGCGAGAGCGCCGAGGACGCCGTCCGCCGAGAGATCCGCGAGGAGGCCGGCATCGAGATCACCGAGCCGCAGTGGTTCGGCAGCCAGAGCTGGGCGTTCCCGCACTCGCTGATGCTCGGCTTCACCGCCGAGTGGGCCTCGGGCGAGATCGCGGCTGATGACGACGAGCTCGAGGACCTGCAGTGGTTCACCCGCGATGCACTGCCCGTGCTGCCGCCACCGGCCAGCATCGCCCGCCGCCTGCTGGATTCCTGGCTGTGATGCACGTCGACCGCATCGCCGACGGCCTGTGGCGCTGGACCGCGCCGCATCCCGACTGGCGCGACGATCCCACCAGTCCGTACGGCGGCTGGGCTCGCGACGTGGCGTGCCTGTACCACGAGGCGCCCGATGGCATCGTGCTGATCGATCCGCTCGTGCCCGACGGCGAGGAGGCCGAGCGCTTCTGGCGGCACCTCGACCAGGACGTCGAACGCGTCGGACGTCCACCCACGGTGGTGATCTCCGTCGACTGGCACGGGCGCAGCGGCGACGCCGTCCGCGCGCGCTACGCCGGTACCCGCGTGCTCGGCGTGTCGCACGACGCCTCCTGCCAGATCGACGACCTGCTCGAAGACGGGCTGGTCCTGCCCGGCGGCTGCCGCATCACGCTCGCCGGCCCACCCGGCGAGGGCCAGATGGCGATCGTGCAGTGCGCCTGCCATGGCCTGCTGTGGCTGTCCGACCTCGTGATCAGCGACGGCGCGGGCGGCCTGCGCCGCCCACCCATCAGCTGGTTCGATCAGCCGGGTGCCGCGTACTGGCTCGAGCACGGACTCCCGCTCCTCCTGCCGCACCTGCTGGAATTGCCGATCGAGCACCTCGTGCCGGCCCACGGCCCGGTCGTCAGCGTCGACGCACGCGCCGCGCTCGAGCGCGCACTCGACGTGCCGATGGCGTGACCCCGCCCGACCGCATCTGCGCCTCGTGCGGCCGCGCCTTCGCCTGGCGCAAGGCGTGGGCGCGCGACTGGGACCAGGTCCGGCATTGCTCTGGTGCGTGCCGCAAGCGCGGCGTCAACGCCACGGACACGGCGCTCGAGGCGGCGATCCTCGAGCTGCTCGCGGTGCGTGCCGGTGGAGCCACGATCTGCCCGTCGGAGGCCGCCCGCGCTGTGGGCGGCGACGACTGGAAGCCGCTGATGGAGCCCGCCCGGCGAGCCGCCCGTCGCCTCGTCGCCGCGGGCTCGCTGGAGATCACCCAGGGCGGCCGCGTCGTGGATCCGTCGACGGCACGCGGGCCGATCCGGCTCCGCCGCACCCGCTAGGCTCGCGCCGTGCCCATCGACGACGGACTCATCGGCGGGATCCGCGTGGAGCGCCTCGCACGCGCGGAGGCGGCCGCGCGGGCGCGGACGCAGCACGCGACCGGTCGCTAGACGAAATGGACCGCGGTTGACGGCGGGAACACCTCGAGGTGGCTCGGTCGGAAACGAACAATGCCGCCGCCGCAGGCGCCCGACAATGCAAGGGTCACTCTTCAGCGAGACGTGCGCAGCACGGCTCCCCTGAAGACATCACCCCACCGATTCACCTCGAGGTGATCCCGTCGCCGAGGCGGATCAACCTCGCCAGCAGCGGCATTGGATGTTCGACCTGTCGGAACCAGGCGACGCGATGACCTTGAGGTGAATCGGTCCTTTCGGACCGAGCCACCTCAAGGCCTTCGCGTCGTCGAGCGCGATCAACCGACAGGCCTTCGCATCGCCGAGCGCGATCAACCGACAGGCCTTCGCGTCGTCGAGCGCGATCAACCGACAGGCCTTCGCATCGCCGAGCGCGATCAACCGACAGGCCTTCGCATCGCCGAGCGCGATCAACCGACAGGCCTTCGCATCGCCGAGCGCGATCAACCGACAGGCCTTCGCGTCGTCGAGCGCGATCAACCGACAGGCCTTCGCGTCGTCGAGCGCGATCAACCGACAGGCCTTCGCGTCGTCGAGCGCGATCAACCGACAGGCCTTTGCGTCGTCAGGTCAGCTGGACGGGCCCGTCGCGGTCCACGACGTACGTGTTCTCGACGCCAACGGCACCGAGGCCCGGGAAGACCAGCTTCGGCTCGACGGCGATCACGTTGCCGAAGGCGAGCGGC
>CAINDT010000215.1 GCA_903847495.1 uncultured Actinomycetes bacterium | reverse complement strand
GTGCGGGTCTCCGACCAGTGCGGACCGTACGCGTTCAGCAGGAAGAGGTCGTCGTGCCCATCGACCGCGAGCGAGTAGTGGTTGTCGATCGCCTCGTTGTAGCCGTGCATCGCGGAGATGCGGAAGAGGGCAACGAGGTCCTCGCGACCCTGCGCGAGCACCTTCTTGTCAACGGTGAGGGAAGCCATGCGGGCAACCTACCACGCGGCCGCAGCCACGCCAACGTCGCTTCAGATGGCGAACGGCGCGCACTGGAGCGCCGAGGTGTTGCCAACAGCATCCTTCGACGTCATGCACCAGACGTACGCCCCGTACGGCAGTGCGTTCGGAACCCGCCACGTCACGACGGACTGCTTCCCCGGCGGGTTGATCGCGGCCTTCGTCGAAATTCGCCGGAGGACCGTTCCGCCGCGTGAGCGACGGATCGTGATCGTCTCCCGCGTGGGGCCCGTCTCACCGAGGATCCGATACGTGAACCGGGCGTACGCCTTGGCGTCCATGCGCGCGCGGGACATGCGCACCCGCGGCGGCGACAGATCCGCGGCAGCACCCCATGCGGCCTCGTCTCCGGTCAGGAGGGGCGTGATCCACTGGGTGAACGTTGCGACACGCGTGTAGAGCCCGGGACGCGCGGCAGCCGCGCACTCGTAGCCCCACGACACCACGCCGGCGAGGATCGTGGCCCCCGCACCGTTGAGGACGGTCAGCGGCCCGCCGCTGTCCCCTTGACATGAATCGATGCCGCCAGCGGCGTATCCCGCGCAGACCATCGCCTGCGCCTCGGCCATCGACACCTGATCGTTCTTGGCACAGTCGGCATCAGAGACGATCGGCACGGATGCGGTCATCAGCACCTCCGTGGTGGCACCCGCCGACGACGTCAGCCCCCACCCGGCGATCCGCGCCATGACACCGGCCGCGTAGAACGGCGCATCGGCGGTCGTCGCGAGCGGCAGTGCCGGATACGGGAGATCAACGCTGGTCCACAGGAGCGCGGCATCACCCGGGCCGCCCTCGGTGGCGCTCGCCCGGTTGTACGTCGGATTGACCGCAATGCGCACAACGTCGAACGTGGTGCCGTCCTGCGTGCGCAGGTCCGAGCGTCCGGCAACGCCGCTGATCTGACTCGGCTTGATCACCTGACCCTTGTCGATCACGCAGTGCGCAGCGGTCAGCACGAAGTGCGGGCCGACGATCGTGCCGCCGCACGACCACGAGTTCGAGCCGCCGAGATCGGACTCGAGGTACACGACCCACGGCATGTCCGGCATCGCTGCCGCCTGACCGCCGACGACGCGCACCTGCGGCTGCGCAGCGGCAGCGGGCAGTGCCGCGACGAGCAGCGCGGCCAGCGTGGCGAGCAACAGCACGGTACGGATGCAGCGCATAGGCCGAACTGTACGTTGCCACGTGCCGCCGGTGGGCTGGACGAAAGCACGCTCACATGCCACGGTGCCGCTATGGCAACCCGCATTCTCTTCGGCGTGCTCGCGATCGGCCTGCTGGTCGTCGCCTGGGCCGCGTGGCATGGCGGACAGCGGATTCCGGCGATCGGCGCTGCGGTGATCGCAATCTGGATGGCCTCGCTGGCGGCCGGCGGCCTGCGTCGACGACGAGGCTGAGGCAAGAGACGCGGGCGCCGCGGCGAACGATCGGATGTGACAACCGCGACCGATCCAATCGAGCAGCACCTCGCCTCACTCGGCGCGCGCGGTACCAGCCCGCAGACGCTGCGCGCCTATCGCTCCGATCTGCGTGACTACGCCGCGTGGCTGGATGCCCGCGGATCCGCTCCCGCGCGTGCCACACGTGCGGATGTACGTGCCTACGCGGCCGACCTCGCGGCGCGCGAGCTTGCGGCCACGACACGCGCCCGACGACTCTCTGCCGTCCGCGGATTCCATCGCCGCCTGGCGGGCGAAGGCGACGGCGATCCTGCGGCGGAGATTCCGGGTCCGAAGCGCCAGCGGCGCCTGCCCGTGGTGCCACCCGCACGCGACACCGCGCGCATGCTCGATGTCGCGTGGCCAGACACACCGCTCGGGCTGCGCGACCGCGCGCTCCTCGAGCTCCTGTACGGCGCCGGGCTTCGCGCCGCGGAGGCCTGCGCGCTCGATCTGACCATGGTTGAGGGTCGCACGCTCCGTGTCACGGGCAAAGGCGGCAAGACCCGACTGGTCCCGATCGGCGAGCCCGCCGCCGATGCCGTCGATGCCTGGCTCGCCCGCGGGCGCCCTGACCTCGCGACGACAGATTCCCCACCCGCCCTGCTGCTCTCGACGCGCGGCAAGCGTCTGGAAACGTCCGGCGTGCGCCGCGCACTGAACCGGCGACTGCAGGCCGTTGGCCTCG
>CAINDT010000214.1 GCA_903847495.1 uncultured Actinomycetes bacterium | reverse complement strand
GGCGCGCGTGATCTGCACGCGCGAGTTACGGGTGCGGTCGCCGGTGATGCCGAGCTGGTTGCCAATGCGGTTGATCGTGCGTTCGACCGAGCCCTCGCTGACAAACCGCGCCCGCGCGATCTCCGCGTTCGTCATGCCCTGTGCGACGAGGCGCATCGTGTCGATCTGGCTGTCGGTCAGCACGATTGCGGGCACGGGTGCGATCGGCTCCGCGGCCGGCTCCGCAGCGCGGCTGATGGCGCGCTCAAGGTGCTCGCGCAGTGCGCTGACGGCGTTGACCTCGTGCTTGAGGACATACTCGGCACCGAGCGGCAACTGAGCCAGCTTGCTGCCGACGAGGCGCGGATCGCTGTACGACGTCAGCACGACCACGCCGAGCTGTGGCCGCCGCCGGCGCAGCGCATGCGCGATGACGATGCCGTTGGGGCCGTCGCCGAGGTCAAGGTCAGTCAGCACGGCCTCGAAGTCCTCGGTCTCGGCGGCCTGCATCGCCTGCTCGGCACCCGTGCAGGCCGCAACGATCGTCACGCCCTGCAGCTCGAGCGAGGACGTCAGGGCGCTCAGCAGCAGCGGATCGTTCTCGATCAGGAGCATGCGGATCATTGCCCCATGACTATACGAGGCCTGCGCGGCTCGCCGAGGGGGGCTAGCAGGGCGGTTTCGTCGTCATTCGACGCACGTTCGTACCGTGGATGCATGCCTATCTCCAGCCGTTTCCCGCGCGTCGGACGCGCACTGCTCGTCACCTCGCTCGCTGCCGCATTCGCTGCGGTGGTCGTGCCGACCGCCAGTGCGGTATCGAGCGACTGCACGGCGCGTGGCGAGAATGCCGACCTGTCGGGCTGCGATCTGACGAGTGCCAATCTCGCCGGTGTTGAACTCACCTTGGCCAACTTGACCGGCGCCAACTTGACCGACGCGAACCTGACCGGCGCCAACCTCAACACTGCCAACCTCACGAATGCGACGCTCACGCGCGCCAATTTCACCGGTGCGTTTGCCGAGACCGCCACCTTCACGGGTGCCAACGCCACAAGTGCGGTGTTCGGGACCGGTACCAATCTCAACTTCGCGAATCTCGAGGGCACCAATCTCACGGGAGCGACGCTGACGGGCGCCAGCATGGCCTTAGCCAACATGAGCGACACGACCGTGCTCACGGGTGTCAAGTCGGGGTACACCGGCGTCATCAACACGCTGCCCACGGGCTGGCAGGCGGCAGCGGGTTACCTGATCGGAACCGGTGCGAATCTCACCGACGCCGTGCTGACCGGTCAGGACCTCAGCGGTCTCAACTTCGAGAATGCCGTGCTCACCAACGCGAACCTGACCAACGCCAATCTCGCAGGTGCCAATCTGCAAGGTGCGACCATGACTGGCGCGACGCTCACGGGTGTCCGGTCGGCAAACTGGTCGAATTGGATTCTGGGCGTGCCCGCGTCGCTGCCGACAGGCTGGTTGTTCAAGCGCAACCTCACTGCCACCCCGCAGCGAGGTGTACTCGTCGGCCCAGGCAGCACGCTCTGGGCAGCCGACCTGAGCGGATTCGACTTCTCGAACGTCGATTTCACGGGAGTCGCGCTGGGGCGTTCGGACGAGTCGATCGACATGACAAGGGCGAATCTCGCGGGTGCGAACCTGAGCACCAGAAGCCTGGAGAACGTGAACCTGACGAACGCGAACCTGACGGGCGCGAACCTTGCCGGGGTGACGCTCAACGCCGACTCGAACTTCCAGAACGCGTTGATGAGCGGCGTCTCCTCGGGTTCGATCGTGGGTCCCCAGCCGATGCGCCGGCCGACCGGGTGGAAGTTGACCGGCGGCTACTTCATCGGGCCGGGTGCCAACCTCGAGAATGCGAACCTGAGCACGCGCAACCTCACCGATTCTGACCTGGCCGGCGCCAATCTGGCTAACGCCATCCTGACGGGTGCGACGCTCACCAACGCGAATCTGGCGGGTGCCACACTGACCGGCGTCGTCTCGAGCGGGTTGATCGGCACGCCGAGCGCGCTGCCCGCCAACTGGGCCATTGTCGACGGAGCGCTCGTGGATACCACCGCGGTGGCACCGACACCGGATCCCACGCCGACGCCGACGCCTGTGGTGACCCCGACGCCTGTAGTGACCCCGGCCGAGCCCGAGGCGTTCACGCCGGCGCCGGGCATCACGGTCGGCGAGACGCGTGGCGAGGTCGCTCTGGTGGCTGCCACGCCGGCGGCCAGCACGGATCTGCTCCGCGGCGCCAACATCTGGGTGCGTCCGAGCTCGAAAACGGAGATCCTGACGAACGGCCTGCCCAAGGGCCTCAAGCTGGTCGACGGCAAGCTCGTCGCTGAGAAGCCCGGCACCTACACCGTCAAGGTCAAGGTCAAGCGCAAGAACGGCACGACCGTGATCCGCAAGATCAAGATCAAGGTCGGCTGATCCCGCGAGCGACCCGCTGTGGTCCAGATCCGGATTGTCCTCACACGGGGCAATCCGGATCCGGGACCAAACGGCCCTACCGGCTCACGTGGACGTCCTCATGTGACGCGGCGTCGTGCGGGCTCTGCCGCTGCGAACCCGTACGAGCGGGTGGTGCCACGCAGGCCGAAGCTCGCTACCAGCGATCCCAGCGGATCAGACTGGAGACATCGTCGCGCGGCGCGGGCTTGAAGGTGTCGCCGGTGTAGAACCCGGTCGGGATCAGCGCGGACTGCGTGATCTCCTCGTACGGAATGCCGAGGATCTCGGCGCAGTCGCACTCGTACGACAGGTGCAGCGTCGTCCAGCAGGTCCCGAGGCCGCGGGCGCGCGAGTCGTTCCGAGACAAGTGGCCCTGCAGAAACTCCAGCAGATCCCAGTCAAGAGCGCTCTTCGTCGGGGTGTGGAGCAATCTGGGCACGTCGCGACCGTATCAGGAACGTCATCGAGTTGACGGATCGGAATGCGCGGGAGGCCCAATCACCCGGTTGACTGACGGCTAAAAACCATTTGCAATCTATCTGCAATTTTGGCCGCTAACGCACCCCAATGGCCTGGTTTGACCGTCGGGCCTCTCGCGCTTTGGCTCTATTCCACAGGGCCGGCAGGACTCGAACCTGCAACCCCCGGTTTTGGAGGCGACGTCGATTCATGTACCAACAACCCCTCGCGGACCCCGATACGCAATGCGCCGTCACGCACGACGCCGTAAGCGAGGGGTACTAGCGCACGTTGATGGTCTTCGTGACGGGCACGCCGACGCGCCCGCTCTTCTTTGGCGTAATCACCACCATCCACTTACCTGCCGACTTCAACGAAATCGAGCAGGCCACTCGGCCGCTGGCGACTCGACACGCCCCTGTCACCGTGCGTCGCTGCAGCGTCGCAGTGATCGCATAGGCGGTACCCGGCGAAGCGGTGAACGACGCGCCGAGGCGCTGGCCCGCCTTCTGTGAGGCCCATGCCACCGCACCGATCGCCTGGATTCGCGGTGCGACGGGAAGCGGCGACGGCGCGGGTGCAGAAGCTGGTGCTTGGACGACGGGTGCAGAGTCTTCCACGGGGGCGACCGCGCGGAGGGTGACAGGCGTGGACGCCGCCGAATCCGCAGACGCTACGGCGGGCGTCGCAGTGCTGGTGGTTGCGACGAAGGTGTACGTGGCGCCCGCGACAAGGCCGGTGATGGTGCATGTCCCGCCGCTTCCCGCCATTGTGCAGGTACGCGACGGCACTTCCAAACTCCGTACCGTGATGGCGTCAGGCAGGGGAAGATAGTCGGGAGCAGGAATCGCCACGGTGACAGAGGTCTCACCGGCGGAGACTGTGGGCGACAGCGGCGCCGGGAGGAAGTACTCGACGGGCAGCGCGTTCCATGCCCCCCAACCCAGTGTGCCGGGGCGCCGGTAGGCAGTCGCCGATGCGACCTCGCGGAACACATTGAGCCCTAGCGTTGGGGCGTCGCCCATGAACGAGACGCGCTCGAGGCGCGTCACTCCATTGAAGGCCATCTCGCCGATGCTGGTGACGCCCGCCGGGATGGTGATGCTCGTCAGCCCCGTCAATCCGAAGAACGTGAACGAGCCGATACTGGTCAGACCACTCGACAAGGTGACACTCGTCAATCCCGTGGACTGATAG
>CAINDT010000213.1 GCA_903847495.1 uncultured Actinomycetes bacterium | reverse complement strand
GCTTCGGCGTGCTGATCATCGCCATCGGCCTCAAGCTGGTGTTCGCCCTCTGATGGACATCACGCTGATCACCATCTGCTTCGCGATCGGCTGCGGCGTCGCCGCGGGCCTGCTCGCCGGCCTGTTCGGCGTGGGCGGCGGTGTGATCTTCGTCCCGACCCTCGTGCTCGTCTTCGCCTTCACGCAGCTCGATGCGCAGGCCACGTCGCTGGCCGCGATCATCCCCGTGGCCGCCGTCGGCGCCTGGCGCCAAACGAGCGACGAGAACGTCTACTGGCGCGGCGCGCTGATCATGGGCATCGGCGCAGCCGCGGGCGTCCTGCTTGGCGCGGAGGTGGCGACGCGCCTGCCCGATGCCCTGCTCTCGCAGGTCTTCGGCGCGGTGCTGATCCTGTCGGGCGGCGAGATGATCGTCAGCGCCAGCCGTCGGCTGAAGGCCAAGCGGGCCAGCGCCTCGGAGTAACGCGCTCGCGCCGGGCTCAGCCGGCCTTGGGGGCGAAGAGCATCTTGATCTTGGTGATCCCGCCGCCCGGCGCGGTCATGGACAGGGAGATCGTCAGCGTCTTCGGCACTCCATTTACGCGCTGCACCCGCACGCGATAGGCCCGCGGCGCATCCTGATCCCCATCGTCATCGAACACGATAACGTCGCGCTTGCCGTTGTCGAGCGTTACCACCTCATAGACGCCCTTGTCGGCGTCGTTGGTCCGGAACACCGGCATGTTCGACACGTAGCGCCCGCTTCGCTTCAGCGTGAGGTACGTGTTTGCCGAGCACGAAATCGATGGCGCAGGCGCAGGCAGAGCGAGGTCCACGGGGCACGGCAGGGTGCGACCATCGATATCCCAGCTGGTCTGGATCCACGTCCCGTAGTGGCCACTACCGGCCTTGATCGTGGCGGCCTGGGCCGGCGCTGCGGCAGCAAGGGCCACGGCAAGCACGGCTCCGGTCAGCAGTGCGCGACGTCGTCGGTTCGGACCCATCGAAGGCCTCCCTCATCCTGCGGCCGGAATCAGCGCTGCGTCGCAACCATGCCAGACCCACCTGGGCCCGACAAGGGGGTCATCCCCGCCCGTGTCAGCGTCCCATCTGCCGATCGGCGTCGGCCGTGATCGACTGCACGATCGCGGGGTCGCGCAGCGTCGGGCCGATCGCGTAGAGCGGGATATTCGCAAGGTCCGCCTGCTCGCGATGGTCGGCGAGCGAGAACCGCCAGGCGCGCCCCGGCGCGTATCTCGCGATGTACGAGCTGAGGCTCTTGGAGCGCAGGTTCTCCTGCGCCTTCACTTCGACGGGGATGAGCTCACCGGACCGCTCGACGAGGAAGTCGACCTCGGCTTGCGATGAGTCGGCGCCACGTGCCCAGTACATCGGCGCGACATCCGTCGCTGCGACCATCTCCTGCAGGACATACTGCTCGGCCAGCGCCCCCTTGAACTCCTCGAACAGCCGTGCGCCGTCGATGGCCACAGCCGGATCGAGGCCTGCATGCGCCGCAAGCAGGCCGACGTCGTGCATGAAGAGCTTGAAGATGCGTCGATCCTCGTAGGCGCGCACCGGCGAGCCGGGCTTCTCACACCGCGTCACGCGCCACACGAGACCTGCGTCCTCGAGCCACTGGATCGCTCCTTCAAATTCGCGGGCACGCGCTCCGTCGCGCACCTGCCCGAGAATGAATCGCCGATTCTCCCGAGCGAGCTGGCTCGGAATCGACGCCCAGACTTCGGCGACTCGTCGGCTTTCCGCACCACTCGCGTACTTGCCGAAGTCGTTCTGGTATCCGAGGAGAATGCCCTGCTGCACACCTCGGACCTCGCCGAACGATGCACCGTCCGCGAAGCGCGCCACGGCCTCGGGCATGCCGCCGATCACCGAGTACTCGCGCAGACGTTCGATCAGGCGATCACGCAATGCGGTCAGCAGGCCCCAGTCCTGCGAATCAATCGCGTCGGCGAGCAGGCCATCTCCCACGCCGCGCAGGAACTCATCGAAGTCGAGTGGGTGCAGGTCGATGAACGCGACCTTGCCGACCGGAAACGATGCATTGGCACGCAGCGCGACGCCGAGGAGCGAGCCCGCTGCCGCGAGGTGCACGTCGGATCGCTGCTCTGCGAAGTACTTCAACGACGTCAGCGCCGCAGGAACATCCTGCACCTCGTCGATCACGACGAGCGTCGACCCCGGCTCGATCTGGACGCCCGTGATCGCCTCGATGCCTCGTAGGAGGCGATCAGGGTCGAGGTCGCCTTCGAAGACCGCCGCCACCGAGCGATCCCGCTGGCAGTTCACGTAGGCCATGCGCTCGTAGGCGCGCTCTCCGAACTCCTGCAGGAGCCACGACTTGCCCACCTGGCGGGCCCCACGAAGCAACAGCGGCTTGCGGGCGGCATCGTCCTTCCATGCCTGCAGTGCGGTGAGCGCTCGCCGGTACACACCGCGAAGGCTACCATCTATACACGTTATTGGTGTGATCTTTGAGGTATATTTACACGCAAATGCGGGGAAGTTCGAAGCACTGCGGTGAGCCAGTTCCGTTTGGGGTCTGACCCCAAACGGAACCTGATTGCCCTCAGCGCCCCATCTGCCGATCGGCGTCGGCCTTGATCGACTGCACGATCGCGGGATCGCGCAGCGTCGTGGCGTCGCCAAGCTCCTTGCCCTCGGCGATGTTCTTGAGCAGGCGGCGCATGATCTTGCCCGAGCGCGTCTTCGGCAGGTCGGGCGCGAACAGCAACAGCGACGGGCGGGCGAACTT
>CAINDT010000212.1 GCA_903847495.1 uncultured Actinomycetes bacterium | reverse complement strand
TTCCCGCACCCGAACCGGCAGAATCAGAACGCATGCCCGACGACGCCGCCATCGACATCGACCTCACACGACGCGCACGAGCCGCGTATCGTGCGGGCGATCTTGAAGCGGCGAAGCGGTTTGCCGCTCAGCTCTGGCTCCGCTACGAGAACCAGGCCGTCCTCGCCTCGCGACGCGTGGCCCGCGGCGCTGAGAGGGACGACGTGCTGGGGTGCATCGGCATCCGCTTCACGAAGTGGATCTACCACCGCGACGAGGATCCGCGGAACATGGTCGGCCTGATCAACCAGATGGCGAGCTTCGCGTACGGCGACGTGCAGCGCACTGAGGCCCGGCAGGCGCCGACGATCGAGGAGATCGAGGACAGCCGCTACGAGGCGGCAGAGTCCGAGCTCGGTCTGATCCTCGACCGCGATCTGCTCGAGCGCCTCTACCCCGTGCTCAACGAGCGCGAGCGACTGATCATCGATCGCACGCTCGAGGGCGTCAGCGATATCGACATCGCCCTCGAACTCGATGTGGACCCCAACAACCTCCACCAGATCCGCTGGCGGGCGCACAAGCGCCTGCGCGCGGAGGCGGAGCGGCAAGAATTGGCGTTGTAATGGACGACCGCGAACTCTTCCTCGGCAACCTCCTCGTCGATGCCTGCGCGGCGCTCGATGCGCGCCAGCTCGATACGTTCGACGCCATCGTCGACCAGGCCGGCGACGATCGACAGGAGCTGCTCGACATGGTCGAGGTGGCGCTGTCGCTGCGTGGCCCCGGCGAGCCGAGCCCCGAGCTCGTCCAGCAGGTCGCGCTGTCGCCGATGTTCGACGTACGCCCGTGGCCCGAGATCCTCGAGACCGCCCGCCTCGAGGCGAGCATCAAGCGCCCCGCGCTGCTCACCCAGCTGGCGGAGCGCCTCGGCGTTCGCGGCGAGGGGGCGCAGGAGCGCCTCAGCGAGCGCTACCACGAGCTCGAGACCGGCCAGCTCGAGCCTGCCCGCGTGCAGCCCGCGCTGCTCGACGCGCTCGGCGATCTGCTCGGTGGGATCCGCGAGACGCTCGCGGCCACACGGTTCAATCCGATGCCGGATCTGGGGCCGTCCGCGGTGCTCAACCGAAGCGGTGACGTGGCCTACGCGATGATGCTGACCGACGAGGCCGCGTTCGAGCCCGAGCCGACGACCGATGCGGAGCGCATGGTCGACGAGCTGTTCGGCGTCTAGTCCAGGCCCTCGTAGTCGCGCCGATTCGGGCGCCGCGTGATGTAGCCGTAGTTGTAGAGCCGCCACGCCATCGATAGCGCGGAGACGTTGAAGCGCTCGGCCTGTTGCACGACGTCGGCGCCGTGCGCGTCGACGGCGGCGTGCACGCGGTCCTCTGGCATCAGCAGCTCGGCGGCGAAGCGGTTGGCCTCACGCTCGCGGATCTCCTCGGGCGTCTTGGCCTTCTCGCGCGCGGCGGGCACGTAGTCGTGCGTGCGCGTGACGACGAGGTCGGCGATGTCGTCCTTGTGGAGCTGCCAGTGCCCGACCTCGTGCGCGATCGTGAAGCGCCGCCGCCGCGGCCAGCGCATCCCTTCGAGCGCGTTCACCGTGATCTCCATCTCTCGAATCCGCAGCATCCCCGACACGCCATCGTCGAGCGGCGCGTCCTTCACCCGCAGGCGGAGGAACGACTCGGCGATGTCCTCAACGGGCACGATCTCCGCCCCATCGAGCGGATACACGTCCGCGTAGCGCGCGAGCAGATCGCGCGCCGCGAGGATCTCGCGATCTTCCGTGACGGCCATGTTGCAGATGGTATCGCGCCGGCGCGATAACCCGGCCCCGAATTGACCGTTTTCGCGCCAATCTGGATCCGGATCCAAATTGACCGTTTTCGCGCCAATTTGGATCCGGATCCAAATTGACCGTTTTCGTGCCAATCTGGATCCGGATCCAGATTGGCTGAACCAAATGGTTCAGCACCGACGAACAAGTGATCCATCTGCAACACCTGATCGAATAGACTGGCGATCCATGCGGAACGAGAACCACACCGGCGGGCTCTACGACAGGCGTTTCGAGCACGACGCCTGCGGTCTCGGCACGGTCGTGCACCTCGACGGCGTTGCGTCGCATGCAGTCGTCGATCAGGCCCTGACGGTCCTCGAGCGCCTCGACCACCGAGGTGCCACCGGTGCCGACCCCGAGACGGGCGACGGCGCCGGGATCCTGATCCAGATGCCGCACCGTTTCCTCGCGCGCATCGCCGCCGAGGAGGGCATCGATCTGCCCTCGGCCGGCGACTACGGCATCGGCATGGTCTTCCTCCCCCACGACGCCAGCACGCGCCTGCGCTGCAGCGAGATCGCGGTTCGCATCGTCGCCGAGGAGGGCCACCGCGCCGTCGGCTGGCGCGAGGTGCCCGTCGTGCCCGAGGCGATCGGCCCACTCGCCCGCGAAACCGCGCCCCTCGTCCGCCAGCTGATCATCG
>CAINDT010000211.1 GCA_903847495.1 uncultured Actinomycetes bacterium | reverse complement strand
GTACCTGGTCTCGTCCGACAACACGCAGTCGCTGATCACGCCGGTCGCGTGGACCGTCAAGGACAACCTTGCTCCGGGCAAGGGCGGCACGGGTCCGTGGAAGCTCGAGAAGCTCGACGTTAAGACGGGCGCCACGTACACCCGCAACGACAGCTGGTGGGGCGGCAAGACCCCGCTCGACTCCGTCGAGTTCATCTTCATCGAGGACACGGCTGCGCAGGTCGCCGCTGTCTCCTCCGGTGAGGCCGACGGCTGCACGACGATCACGGCCGATCAGGGCGCAGTGCTCCTGAACGACCCGAACATGAACATCGTCGAGCTCAAGTCCGCCGCGCATCGCCAGCTCTGGATGCGCTGCGACAAGGGCGCCGTGATGGATCCCAAGGTCCGCCAGGCCATCGCCTACACGATGGACCGCCAGAAGATGATCGACAAGGCCCTCGGTGGCCACGGCACGATCGCGAACGATCAGGTCATCTTCGATCTGTACCCGTACTTCGACAGCGCCGCTGTCGAGCAGCGCACGCAGGACATCGAGAAGGCCAAGGCGCTCCTGGCCGAGGCCGGCGCGTCCGACCTCACCATCGAGCTGCCGTACATCAAGGCCATCGACATGACCAACATGGCGGTGCTCGCGGCTGACGGCATGAAGCAGGCCGGCATCAACGTGAAGCTGGTCGGCTCCGACTACGGCACGTTCTACGGCAAGTACTGGTGCCCGGCCGAGCCGGCCAAGCCGCCGTGCTCCGGCGCGTCGGATGCCGGTATCGTCGACTACGGCCATCGTGGTACGCCGGACGTGTACCTCAACGCCGCGCTCGCCACGGACGGCGTGTGGAACTCGTCGCAGTACGCCGATTCGGCGTTCGACGACGCGTTCGCCGCGTGGTCCGCTGCCGTGTCGGTCGACGACCAGAAGTCGACGGCCGCTGTCGTGCAGAAGAACCTCTGGGACAACGTCCCGGTTGGCATCCCGTACACGATCAACACCCTGGGCGCGTTCAACAACAAGTTCCAGGGCATCGTGACGACGGCGATGGGCTTCGCGTTCCTCGAGGGAACGTCGCAGGCCTAGTCCAGAACGGAAATCGGGGCCGGGGTCACCGTCGCGTCTGCGGCGGGGCCCCGGCCCTTTCCGCTCCTCAAGGGTCCACCGTCAAACCATGCTCGTCTTCCTGATCCGCCGCATCGCGCTCGCGATCGTCACGCTGCTCCTGCTGACGATCATCGTGTTCGCGCTGTCCAACGTGCTGCCCGGCGATGTCGGCCGCCAGATTCTCGGCCCGTTCGCGCCGCAGGAGTCGGTCGACGAGCTGAACAAGCGCCTGGGCACGGATCAGCCGCTCTACAAGCAGTACATCGAGCAGATGAAGCGCTACGCGCAGGGCGACCTCGGCGAGTCGTACAAGACGCGCGAATCGGTCACGCACGTGATCGGCACCACCTTCCTCAATTCCGCCAAGCTCGCCTTCCTGGCGCTCATCTTCACGGTCCCGTTGGCGATCCTCGCCGGCGTCTGGGCGGCGCTCAAACGCGGGTCGCTGTTCGACCGCGTGATGGTCACCGTCAGCCTCGCGGGCTCGTCGCTGCCGGAGTTCGTCACCGCCTCCTTCCTGCTCGTGGTCTTCGCCGTGCAGCTGGCGTGGTTCCCGACGCTCGCGAGCACCAACGACCCGTCCGGGCCGATCGACCAGCTTTGGCGCCTCGCGCTGCCCGTCTTCGCGCTCGTGATCGTCTACTTCGGCTACATCGCGCGCATGGCGCGCGCCGGCGTGATCACCGCCATGGAGGCCGACTACACGCGCACCGCCTTCATGAAGGGCCTGCCGCGCGGCGTCGTCATCCGCCGCCACGTGCTGCGCAACGCGCTGCTGCCGACGATCTCCGTCGTCGCCACGCAGACCGGCTACCTGTTCGGCGGCCTGCTCGCCGTCGAGCTGATCTTCAACTACAACGGCCTCGGCCGCGAGCTCGTCCGCGCCGCCGTCAGCAAGGACCTGCCGGTCCTGTCGGCCGGCGTGCTCCTGATCGGCGTCGTCTACATGATCGCCACGCTGCTCGGCGACATCCTGATCTCGATCCTCAACCCGCGCGTGCGCCTGGGAGACCAGTAATGGGCGTTATCGAAGACGAGATCCCCGCCGTCCCGCCGCTGCCGGGCGAGAAGCTTGCGTCCTCCTCGGAGAAGAAGAAGGCGCGCAACGAGAAGATCCGCCTGTTCTTCAAGAGCCCGTCGGCGATCATCGGCATGGTGATCATCGGCATCTGGCTGATCTGCGCGATCGGCGGCACGGCCATCTCGCCGTACGACCCGCTCGCGCCCGACGGCATGAGCCACTCCGCCCCCCTCGTCGACGGCCACATCCTGGGCACCGACCAGCTCGGTCGCGACGTGCTGTCGCGCATCATGGTCGGCGCCCGCGACGTGCTGATCGCCGCGCCGCTTGCCGCCGTCCTCGGCGTCGCGTTCGGCTCGCTGCTCGGCCTCCTGATGGGCTTCTACCGTGGCGTGCTCGACGACGTCCTCGGCCGCATCATCGAGGCCTTCCTCGTGCTGCCGCTCACGCTCGTCGGCCTGCTTGCGCTGTCGGCCGCGCCGAGCTGGTCGATCATCCCGGGCGTCGAGCCGAGCACGGGCACCGTGATCATCGTCGTCGGTCTGCTCTTCACGCCGATCGTGGCGCGCACCGTGCGCGCCGCCGTGCTGTCGGAGCGCGAGAACGACTACGTGCAGGCCGCCAAGCTGCGCGGTGAGACGGGCCTCTACATCATGACCCGCGAGATCCTGCCGAACGTGACGAGCCCGATCATCGTCGAGTTCACCGTCCGCATCGGCTACGCGATCTTCGCGATCGCCACCCTGTCGTTCCTCGGCGTCGGCATCCAGGAGCCGACCCCGGACTGGGGTCTGATGATCGCGCAGGAGTACCGCCTCGTGATCGGCGGCTACTGGTGGACCACGGTCTTCCCGGCGATCGCGATCGCCAGCCTTGTGATCGCCGTCAACCTGATCGCCGATCGCCTGCAGGAGGTGATGGAGCTGTGAGCGCCACCGAGACGCGCACCGATACCGCCGCCCTCCGGCTTGACGATCTTCACGTCGCCTACGACGTGCGCGGCGTGCCGCGCCCCGTCCTGCGCGGCGTCACGTTCGAGATCAAGCCGGGCGAGGCCTACGGTCTGGTCGGCGAGTCGGGCTGCGGCAAGTCGACGACCGCGTACGCCGCAGTGCGCTACCTGCCCGAGAACGGCCACGTCACGAGCGGGTCGATCACGATTGCCGGCGAGGACATGCTGGCGCTGTCGAGCAGCGAGCTCCGCGATCTGCGCGCCAGCCGCATCTCGATGGTCTACCAGGATCCGGGCCAGTCGCTGAATCCGACGATCAAGGTCGGCAAGCAGGTCGCCGAGGCCTTCACCGTGCTCGGCTTCTCGGCCGACGAGGCCAAGGTCAAGTCCGTCGAGGCACTCAATCGCGTGCGCATCGCCGACGCCGACCGCGTCCTCGACCGCTATCCGTATCAGCTGTCCGGCGGCATGCAGCAGCGCGTTGTGATCGCGATGGCGCTGGCCTGCGATCCGCAGCTGCTGATCCTCGACGAGCCGACCACCGGCCTCGACGCCACCGTGGAAGCGGAGGTCCTCGACCTCGTCTCGATGCTCCGCCAGGAGACGGGTGCCGCGGTGCTGCTGATCGCGCACAACCTCGGCGTCGTGCGCCGCATCTGCGACCGCGTCGGCGTCATGTACGCGGGCAAGATCGTGGAGGAGGGCCCCGCCTCGGAGGTCTTCGATAACCCGCAGCATCCGTACACCGTCGGCCTGCTGCGCTGCCTGCCGCGACGCGGCGCCAACAAGGCCGAGCGCCGGCTCGACACGATCCCCGGCTCGCTGCCGCTGATCGGCACCGAGTTGCCCGCCTGTGTCTTCCAAGATCGCTGCGCGCTCGCCACCGACGAGTGCCGCACGAACGTGCCGCCGGCCACGCATCCCGTCGAGGGCCGCACCGTGTACTGCCACCACACGAGTCAGGTCGGCACGCTCGTCGAGGCGCCGCTGCAGGCGCCCATCGCCGGTGCGGGTGTCGGTGACGTCGTCTTGCACCTCGAGAACGTCTCCAAGACCTTCAAGCAGGGCAATCACGAGGTCCGTGCGCTTGTGGATGTCGATCTCGACCTGCGGGCCGGCGAGACCCTCGGCCTGGTTGGCGAGTCCGGCTCCGGCAAGACCACGCTGGCCAAGGCGATCCTCGGCATTCACGCCGCCGATCCGGGTTCCGTGATCGAACTGGACGGCGAGCAGCTGGCCGGCCTCACGACGGGACGCAAGGCCGACGCGCGTCGCGCGATCCAGATCATCTTCCAGAACCCGGACTCTGCGCTCAACCGCTCCAAGACCGTGCGCGCGATTCTCGAGCGCTCGCTCTACAAGCTGGCCGGCATCCGCGGCAAGGACGCCGACGATCGCATGTCCGCGCTGACGGAGGAGGTCCGGCTGTCGCCGCGGCACCTCGACATGCGCCCGCGCGCGCTCTCGGGCGGCCTCAAGCAGCGCGTGGCGATCGCGGGTGCGTTCGCCGGCGGTCCGCGCATCGTCGTGTGCGACGAGCCGACCAGCGCCCTCGACGTGTCGGTGCAGGCCGCGATCCTGAACCTGCTCGGGGATCTCCAGCGCGACGAGCAGGCCAGCTACATCGTCATCTCGCACGATCTCGGCGTGGTGCGCTACCTGTCGGATCGCATCGCGGTGCTGTACCTCGGTCGTCTGATGGAGCTCGGACCCGCGGAGGTCGTCTTCAACGGCCCGCACCACCCGTACACGGAGGCGCTGCTGTCGGCCGTGCCGAGCGTCGATGGTGATCCGCCGGACCGTATCCGCCTGACGGGCGAGCTGCCGTCGGCGATCGATCTGCCGACGGGCTGCGTGTTCCACACCCGCTGTCCGCGCGCGATCAAGGGCACGTGCGAGGCCTCCGAGCCGCCGCTGGTCGAGGTCGAGCCGGGTCACGCGATGCGCTGCCACATCCCGATCGACGAGCTGCGCACGCTGCAGCACGCCGACTAGATCCTCTCCCGTACGCGAAGGACCCCGATCGCATGAAGATCCGCGCCGCTGTGCTGTCCGCGTTCGACGAGCCGCTGCAGGTACAGGAGCTCGAGCTGGCCGAGCCGGGCCCACGCGAGGCGCTGATCCGCCTGGCCTGGAGCGGCGTCTGCCACTCCGATCAGAACGCGATGAGCGGTAAGGCGCCGACGCCGATGCCGGCGGTGCTCGGTCATGAGGGCGCCGGCGTGGTCGAGGCCGTCGGTCCGGGCTCCCGGCTCCAGGTCGGGCAGCACGTCGCGCTCTCGTGGGCACCGGCGTGCGGCAGCTGCGAGGAGTGCAACCGCGGGCTGCGCCACATGTGCGGTGCCGCCTGGCCGGCGATGGGTGCCGGCGGACTGATGGACAGCACATCGCGTCTCTCGCGGGATGGCGAGACCGTCTTCCACTACTCGTTCCTCTCGACGTTTGCCGACGCGTGCGTCGTTCCCGACGACTCATGCGTCGTGATCGCGGACGACGCGCCGCTTGACGTCGCCTCGATTGTCGGCTGTGCGGTCACCACGGGGATCGGCGCGGTCTGGAACACCGGCGAGGTGCGTCCCGGCGACCGCGTGTCGGTGCTCGGCTGCGGCGGCGTGGGGCTGTCGGCGGTGATGGGCGCGCGCGCCGCGGGCGCCGAGTGCGTGATCGCGGTCGATGTGTCCGAGCAGAAGCTCGCCGATGCGATCGACTGCGGCGCAACGCACGCGGTGCAGTGGCAGGGCGATCCCGAGTCGACGGCCGACGCGGTGCGCGCCATCGTCGGCAGCGGCGTGGACTGCGCCGTCGAGGCCACGGGGCGTCCCGAGGTGGCCACGGCGGCGTTTCTGAGCACGCGGGCGCGCGGCGCGGCGGTCTTGATCGGCATTCCGCATGCCGACGCCGTCGTCTCGCTGCCGGCGCTGTCGATTCCGCGGATGGAGCGCCGCGTGCTGGGGTCGATCTACGGCTCGTCCTACCCGCCGCAGGTCTTCCCGCAGATCCTCGAGTTGCATCGTCAGGGGCGGCTGCCGCTCGAGAAGCTGATCAGCCACCGCCTGCCGCTGGCCGATGTCAACGAGGCCTTCGCCCTGATGGGCCAGGGCAGTGCGCGTCGCGTACTGCTCGACCTGCGCGGTTAGACTGCCCGGCGTGAAGATCGCCTCGCTCGAAGTTCGTCGCTATCGCAGCCTCTGGGGTGCGCCGGTGACGATGTCGTGGGATCCGTCGCCGCGCTCGCATCAGGATGCCGAGGTGCTGATCGTGACGGCCGACGATGGCACCGTTGGCATCGGCGGCGGCGACAACCTGCCGGACATCAAGCTGCTCGAGCGGCATCTGCTCGGACTCGATCCGCGTCGGCTCGAGGTGATCCATCGCATCTGCGAGACCGTCGACTTCCACGGCGGGCGGCCGTGGATCGCGGAGACGGCGTGTGCCGATCTTGCGGCCCGCGCCGCCGGCGAGCCGCTCTGGCGTTTTCTCGGCGGACGCAATGAGAGCCTGTTGGCGTACGCCTCGACCGGCGAGGTCATCGATCCGGACGAGCGCGCGGAGCGCACGATGCACCTCCGCATGGCCGGCTTCAAGGCCGTCAAGCTCCGTCTGCCGATCAGCGACTGGCGCCAGTCGGCGATCGTCGTCGAGAAGGTGCGCGCGGCGATCGGTGCGGACATGGAGATCATGGTCGACGCCAACTACGGCTGGCGGATGCCCGGCGATACCCGGCTCGGCTGGGATGTGGCCGAGGCGGTGCAGGCGGCACGCGCCTTCGAGCGCATGGGGGTCTATTGGCTCGAGGAGCCGCTGCCGACCGGTGACGTCGCCGGGTACGCGGAGCTGCGCTCGAAGACGGCGCTGCGCATCGCCGGCGGCGAGATGGTGCGCCAGTCGCACGAGGCCCGTGATCTGCTGGTGCGGGGCGGGGTGGACGTGATCCAGCCCGACGTGGTGCTGTCGGGCGGGGTGACGGGTGCCCGTCGGCTCGCGGATCTCGCCGTGCTGCTGGGGCGCCAGTGGACGCCGCACACGTGGACCAACGGGTTGGGCTTCCTGACCAACCTCCACGTCGCGCTCGCGTACTCGACCTGCCCCTTCGTGGAGGTGCCGTTCGATCCGCCGGGGTGGGGCCCCGATCGACGCGACTGGCTGCTGCCTGCGCCGATCTTCGCGGCCGAGGACGGGACGATTCGTCCGCCCGAGGGGCCGGGTCTGGGGATTCCGACGGACCTCGCCTGGCTCGAGCCGAATCGGCTGACCTAAGGAGCCCACCCGGCGACGTCGATCGCCGGGAGCTGCGCGAGCCCGCCGGGCTGTTGCAGGAGCGTGCGCAGTGCGGTGGGGCGGAAGGTCGCGGGGAGGTCCGTGGCGGCAATCCAGGCGGCCTCGGCCAGATAGGCATCGCCCGAGTCATTGCTGATGGCGGCCTCACCGGCCGTGATGGTTCCCCGCAGAATCACCTCGACGGCACCTGCTGCCGGCCCGTCGACGACGAGGATGGCGCCGTCGGTGACAACGTCCACGCCGACCTCCTCGCGGAGCTCGCGCACCGCGGCGTCGATCAGGTGCTCGCCCTCATCGACGTTCCCGCCCGGGAGGCACCAGAATGGCTCCTGATCGGGCTTGGCGTGGAGGACGCAGAGGACGCAACCTTCGTGCTCGATCGCGACGCGCGCTTTCAGGCGGGGCTTGCGGACGGATCCCATGGCCAAAGGATCGCAGACGCCCCCGGAAACGCAGAAGGGCCCCGCCGAAGCGGGGCCCACTGTGAGGAGAGAGGGAGGGTGGAGAGAAAAGCGGGTGCTAGACGCGCTTCGAGCGGAGCGCGGGGCGCGTCAGCAGGGAGCTGCGGCGCTTCGCGGACTTCGGCTCGGCCGACGCGAACAGGAAGTTGAACGCGGGGACGGGAGCGGCGTTGGCGGGAGTGTTGGTGATCAGGTCGATTCGCATGGCCACAGTATGCCGGAGGATCTCCGGTTTTGTCAACCAATAACCTGTAAATATTCGGTAACCCCGTGAAGCAGCAGAGGGAATCCGCATAAACAGACGGATTGCGCCCCGTTCTTCGCCGGTCTCAGGCGCGTCGGCGACGTCGGCTGATCACGATCACTGCGATCAGCGGCACGAGCAGGAGCAGGGCGAGCGCGACGTGCAGAACCACGCCGGCGACGATTGCTGCGACCGCGATCAAGGCGATCGTCGTCGCGAGGGGGCGGCCTGACGCGTGCTGCCGCAGTGGCGGATCGAGCGCGGTCGAGGCGGGAAGCTCGATCGTCGCCACGATGCCAGCATGATCGGTGGGGAGGCACGTCGTCGGGTTGGGTGCGTCGATCCCGAGCGCCGCTGCAGCCGCTGCGGCATCGCGCACCTGGCTGGGTGCGTCACATGCCCACGTGTCTTCTCCGGCGGGCCACGCCGCGCCGATCAGGCGCGCATCCACGGCCTTTGGGCCATTGCGCAGGAAGGTGTAGTCGAGGCGGTCGGTGAGGCCGTGCGCGTTGCCGGCACGGAGCGCCGCCGGCACTCGTGCCGGGTCTGGCCCTGCGAGGAGGGCGCCGGCGCCCCAGGTGAAGTTGCGGGGGGCTGTCGCATCCGGCCCGGCATCGGCATAGCCGGCCTGCCGCATCGTCCAGTACGCGTTGCAGCGAGCGTCGCCATTACCGCTCTGGGTGGGGCAGGCGTTGCTCACCTCGGGCTGGTCGCCGGGGTTGTCGGCAGGATCGCGCGGGTCCCGCGGATCGCTGTTGAAGTCGCCCATCACGACGAGGGGCATCGTGGTGGGGGCGAGCGCATCGACGAGCTCGTCGGCCTGTCGGGCGGACGGTGGTACGTCGCCGGCCGTCCAATACGACTCGAGATGCGTGGTCACGAACCGTACGGGCGTGCCGCGGATGTTGATGTCTGCCCAGACGAAGCCGCGGGGGATGACGAGGACGAGCGGGGCGATGGTCGTCTCGGTTGGAAAATCGCTGGCGCCCACCGCGCGCACGTGGGGTGCGAGGTCGGCGCGGATGGCGAGCGCGTCGCCGATCTGGAAGCCGCAGTCGGCGGTGTCTGTGCCGAAGAGCGGTTGGAAGGTCGCCGGGTCGTGGATGCGGGTCAGAAACGGCATCGGGCCGAGGCCGAAGCTCGGATCCTGCGCCGTGCGTCCGCCGGCGGTAGCGAGCACGTACGGCGTACCGGTTGCCGCTGTGGCAGCCAGGAACTCCTGCGTGAAGTCGAAGACCACGCGTCGGTTGCCCCCAAAGCCGGTCGAGCAGCTCCACGTCGTCGCCTCCTGCAGGCCGATCACATCCGGACGCTCTCGCGCCACCTCGGCGGCGAAGAGCGGTGCGCGACGGCGGAAATCTGTCGCCACCACCTGTTCCCACATGAACTGCGCCGCAGCCGGCATGTCGGGCAGCAGCTTCAGGGCCACGCCGACGTCGGCACCGAGATAGAGGTTGCGCGTCATCACCTTGGTCGTGCTCGCGCTGGCCGTGGCGCTGCACACCAGCGCAAGCAGAGCGATCAGGGCGACGAGGGGCAGGCGCAGCACGTGTGATGGATTGTGCTCCATAGGATCCGGGTCCATGTCCAGCAATGCCCGAGGAGGCATCAGCGGCGCGTGCCTCCCCAGCCCCGTGGGGACCCGGATCCACACGGGTTGATGCCGGATCGTCTCCTACGGATCCGGGTCCATGTCCGGAGCCAACCGTGGAGGCATCAGCGGCGCGTGCCTCCCCAGCCCCGTGGGGACCCGGATCCACACGGGTTGATGCCGGATCGTCATTGAGACGGATCCACCTAGCTTGCTGCGGATCGTCATCGAGGTGGATCCGAGAGGTGTGGTACGCCTGACAACCACCAGGCGATCAGTCTGGTTGGCGATCCATGCTCATGCCGTCTGGATCCGGGTCCCCACGGGGCTGGTGAGGCAAGCGCCTCTGATGTCTCCTCGCGCGTCTCCGGACATGGACCCGGATCCGTAGGAGGCCAATCACCCCAGAAACAGCTCAGCCCCGATCAGATGACCGGGGCTGAGACTGGAGGAGAGGAGAGGAGGGTGGAGAGAAAAGCGTTAGACGCGCTTGGTGCGCAGAACCGGGCGGCGCCGCGCACGCACCTCGCGAGCCGGGCGCTCGGCGTTGACCTGCTGGTCGTGGCCGGGGCGGCTGTGGAGGAGGGAGAGTGCTGCGAAGGGCTGCATGATGGGGCTCCGGTTTGAACGGGGTGGATTTCCGTTCGTCGTGGGTGTACCCTACCAGAGGATATTCGGTCAAAGCAAGTCCCAACTCGTAAATATTCGGTAACGGAGCCCATGCACCCGATCGATTGGCAGATCATCTCCATTCTCCAAGAGGATGGAAAGACGACGTACGGCGAGCTCGCCAAGCGCGTCGGTCTCTCGCAGGCCGCGGCGCATGAGCGCGTCAAGAAGCTTGAGGCCCGTGGCGTGATCAAGGGCTACCGCGCCGTCGTCGATGCGGAGGCGCTCGGCTACGGCGTTGTCGCCTTCGTCTTCGTGGACAACGCCGCCTTCGATCAGCCCGATCTGCCCAAGCGCCTCGAGGCCGTGCCGAACGTGTTGGAATGCCATGCCGTCGCCGGCGAGTGGGGCTACCTGCTCAAGGTGCGCGCCGAGAGCACGTCCGACCTCGAGCGCGTCTTGCACGAGATCCGCACCGTCGATGGCGTCACCCGCACACAGTCGGTGATCGGCCTCTCCACGGCCTTCGAGACGACGACGCTGCCGATGCCGGTCGTTGAAGAGGCGGATGACGCCGAAGAGCCGGCGCAGCTGACCTCGCGTCGGAAGTCCGCCTAGACGACGGGAACACCTCGAGGTGGCTCGATCGGAAACGATCGATTCACCTCGAGGTGATCCCGTCGCCTGCGTTGATCAGCTGGGCCAGCAGCGGCATAGGACTCCGAGGTTTCTCGGTTCCAGGCGACGCGATGACCTCGAGGTGAATCGGCCCTTTCGGACCGAGCCACCTCGAGGCCTTCGCGTCGTCGTCCGCGATCCATCTCGAGGCCTTCGCGTCGTCGTCCGCGATCCATCTCGCGGCCTTCGCGTCGTCAGTCGACGATGTCGAGCTCGCGACG
>CAINDT010000210.1 GCA_903847495.1 uncultured Actinomycetes bacterium | reverse complement strand
GTGCTCGGCGCCGAGGTCGGCCCGCCAGAGTCCGGTCTGCACGAGTTCGGGTACTACGAGCTGACGCCGACCGCAGACGGGATCGCCGAGGGCTTTCTCACCACTCCGCTGCACGCGACGCAGGCGCACTTCCACACGTTCGCCCTGCCGGAGGGCGCGACGCTACTCGCGTCGAGCCAGCTGTATCCGAACCAGGCCTATCGCCACGGGGCGCGCACCTACGGCGTGCAGTTCCATCCCGAGGTGACGATCGAGGGGTTCCGGCGCTGGCAGGCCGCGCCATGGGCGGCGTACGGCGCGCCCGGCGTGCAGACCCGTGAGGAGCAGGACGCCCTGATGCTCGAGCACGATGCCGCGCAGGCCAAGTGGTTCTACGGCTTCCTCGAGTCGCTCTTCGGCTCGCGCGCTGGCGGTGATCCGTTCACGCCGCTCGGTGCCGCCACCGCTCGGCGGTAACGCGGCACGCGGGCGACGCCAACGCGCCGCCCGCGCCCCTGCGCGCTACTGCTTGACCGTGAAGTACTTGACCTGGGCCTTCGTCGTCGTCGTGCTGTCGGAGGCCGTGATGATCACCTTCCAACGACCGGTCGTCAGCGGCGTGCGCCCCACGCGTCCGGTGAACGAGATGGCGTTGGCACCCGTCTTGCCGCCCTTGGCGCCGGACGAGCGGTAGAGGTACTGCTTCCGCGCGTAGCCGACCTTCTGGAACGCGACGGTCACGTTGGCGTTCTCAGACAGCGTGTACTTGATCGTCGTACCGATCGGCGTGTACGCACGCACCGCCGTCGTGTGGCTGCCGACACGGAACGTGGCGTTCGTGATGCCGAATTTCGTCAGCGTCAGGACCGGCGCCGGGTTGAACGTCGCGCTCGCCGCGCGGGCCTGCGACATCGTGACCGTGCAGACGCTCTGGGCCTTGAACCCCGAGCATGCACCGCTCCAGCCGGCGAAGTCCGTCAGCGGACCCTCGACGGCGGTCAGCGTGACCTTGGTGTTCCTCGCGAACGGCGCGGCGCAGACCGTGCCGCAGTTGAGACCGACCGGCGACGACACGATGCTGCCGCTGCCCGTGCCGCGCTTCGTCAGCGAGAGGACGAAGTTCGTGACGGCAGGATTGAACGTCGCCTGCACGTTCTGCGACTGGTTCATCGTGACCGTGCAGGTCCGGGCCGTGCCCGTGCACGCCCCCGCCCAACCGGCAAAGACGAAGCCCGGTGCCGGCGTCGCCGTCAGCGTGACCGCCGCCATGTCGGGGAAGTCGTTCGTGCAGATCTGGCCACAGCTGAGGCCGTTCTGCGTGGCGGCGCTGCCTGCGGCAGTGACCGTGCTGGTCGCGGCTCCCGTGCCACCCTTGGCGACGGTCAGCGCCCAGCGCGACGCCGCGAGATCGGTCGGGTTGTTGGACGTGTTGATGAACGTCGCGGCCGTGATCTGCGGCGTCAGGTTGGCGGCGCCGATCGAGCCGCCGCTCTGCGCGGTCCAGAAGAACGAGCTACCCGTCTCGGTGAGACCGACGGCCGGCGCCGGCAGCGCGAGGTACGTCGGCGTGACCTGCAGGCCCGTGCCCACCGTCGCGCTGCTGATCTGCGAGGCGCCCGCATTGATCCAGTAGATGCGCTGGCCGTCGGAGGTGATCGACGTCGGCGACGCGACGGCGCCGGCCACCTGCGCATTCGAGACGAAGTTGACGTTCGCTCCCGAGCCGTCAAGGCCGATACGGCCGATCGAGTTGGCATCGCCCCAGTAGATGTACGCGCCGTCGGACCAGATCGAGGTGTTCTGACCGCTGGGCGTCTGGTACCACTGCCAGCCCGTCTGCGGCTGCGCGCCGGTGATCGTCGCGCGGCCGATGAAGCCGTTGTCGGCCCAGTAGATGAACTGCCCGACGACAACCACGCCGGTGGGCGCGCTGGTGCCGCCCGGAGCAATGTAGCTCTGCACGGCACCCTGCAGATTGGCGATGCCGATGTGCGCCGAGGTCGCACTGGTCCAGTAGAGGGCGCTGCTGGTGGCGAACACGGAGTTCGGGATATCGCCGGTGGCGTACGTCGTGATGCCGCCCGACGGCGCGCCGATCGCGGCGCTCGAGAGCGTGCCGGTCTGGCTGTTGACCCAGTACAGGCGCCCGTTCTCCGTGACCGCCGCCGAGGCGGTGCCGATCGCGACGACGAGTGCACTCAAAGCGAGCGCGGCGGTGAGTAGGAGGCGGACGGGACGGGGAACGCGCGGAAAGGTAGTCACGCTTTCACCTTACCCCCCGCCGAGCTCGATTCCTCCGCCCACGAACCGCACACGTGTGTCTGGTTGCGACCCGCTGCGCGATACTCCCCGGGTGCAGGTCGCGCGCCCGAGAGACGCCTTCATCAAGCTGCTTGCGACTGGCGTGGCACTGCTCGGTCTCAGCTCGGTGCTCTCGGCAGTGACCCCTGACCTCGCCGCGCGATCGGCGCTGCTGGCAGGGGTGGTCCCCGTGCAGGCCACGCGCACGGCGCACGTTCTCGTCTTCGAACTCGGCGTGCTGCTGATCGTCGTGGCCTTCGGCCTCGTCCGGCGTCGCCATCGGGCCTGGCAGTTGGCGATCGTGCTGCTCGCCGCCATCGCCGTGCTCCATGTCGCCAAGGGACTCGACGTCGAGGAGGCGATCGCCGCACTCGTGCTACTCGTGCTGCTGGTCGTGCGCCGCGGCGCGTTCACCGTTGAGGGAGCGGACGGCACGGGCCGACGTGTGCTCAAGTGGGCGCTCTGCCTGGTCGCCGGGGGCTTGCTGCTCGCCGTGGCGCTGGTCGAGCTGGTCGCCCACCTCGCCAGACAGCCGATCTCGCTGCGCGAGGCCGCCGATCAAGGCCTCGGCTCGCTCGTCGGGGCACCGGATTCGATTTCGGCGATCGGTCTCTACACCGCAATCGCCGCCGCGGTCATCGTGCTGCTGTGGCTACGGCCGGTGCCCGCACCCGCGCCTGCGGCCGACACCGACCGCGACGTGGCTCGCTCGATTCTCAACCGCTACGCGACGGATGGCCTCTCGTACTTCGCACTGCGACGCGACACGACATTCGCGATCGGCGAGCAGGAGGATTGCTTCCTCGCGTACCGGGTGGTCGCGAACGTGGCCCTTGTGGCCGGCACGGTGATCGGTCCGGAGGCATCCTGCGGCGCTCTGCTGCGTACCTTCCACGCGGAGCAGATCCACCTCGGCCGCCGTATCGCCGTGATCGGCCTGCCCGGTTCGGCCCGCCGGCTCTGGGAGCAGGCCGGACTCACCACCGCCTACCTCGGCGACGAGGCGATCGTCAATCCGCAGGAGTTCTCGCTCGACGGGCGCCCCATGCGCAAAGTGCGCCAATCCGTCAACCGCCTCGAGCGCGACGGCTACCGCGTGATCGTCCTACGACGCCGCGAACTCGACGCAGCAATGCTCGCCCAGCTCCAGGAGGTCTCCGAGCAGTGGCTCGGCGGCCAGGGCGAACGCGGCTTCTCGATGGCGCTCGACGAGCCTTGGAGCGCGGAGCACGGCGAGTGCGTCTTCGCGATCGCAGTCGATCCTGACGGTGTGCCGGTCGGGTACATCCACTTCGTCCCCGTGCTCGCCACCGGCGACCTGTCGCTGTCCAGCATGCGCCGACATGAGGACACGCCGAACGGTCTCAACGAGGCGATTCTCAGCGGCGCATTCGCCTGGGCGAGGGAGCACGGCATCGAGCGCGTCGGCCTCAACTTCAGCGCGTTCGGCCGGATCCTCCGCGCACCGGAGCTGCAGGGTTGGGAGCGTCTCGCCGCCCAGGCACTGCTGCAGGGCGATCGCTGGTTCCAGCTCGAGCGCCTCGACGCCTTCAACCGCAAGTTCCTGCCCACGTGGGAGCCGCGCTTCGCCGCCTATGAGCGCACGGTTGATCTGCCGCAGGCGGCGCTCGCCGTACTGGCTGCCGAGGGGCTCCTGCCGGTGCCGAAGCTGCCGCTTGCCTGATCCTGCACACGTGTGATCACGCCCACGTACTGGTATCACTGAAACCGGTGTGATGGCTACCATCTGCGTCATGTCGCGCCGTTCTCGCACTCTCCGCATTACCCATCCGCTCTCCGCGTTCGCCGCTGTACTGATGCTCGCCCTTGGTGCAGCGTCTGCCGGAGCGACACAGCCCGCACCCACGCCCGTCTGCGGCTCGACGACGTGCACCATCACGTTCCCGGCCATGGGCGACGCGTACACGTGGACCGTTCCCGCGAATATCGCGGGCGCGCTGTCGCTCGATGTGCAGGGCGCTGCCGGCGGCGATGTCGATGCGTCCACCGTCGGCGGCAACGGCGCGCGCGTGACCGGCCAGTACACGGCCACGGCTGGCCAGACACTGACGATCTCCCCCGGCGGCAGTGGCACGCAGGGGGCCGCTGGCTGGAACGGCGGCGGCGCGGGCACGGCCGGCGAATTCAACTACGGCAACAACAACGCCAGCATCTGGATTCAGCGCTTCGGCCAAGGCGGCGGCGGCGCGTCGGACATCCGCGTCGGCGGAACCGACCTCGCCAGCCGCATCATCGTGGCCGCTGGCGGCGGCGGCGCGAACCGCCACGCCGGCGAGCGCTCCAAGTCGACATGTTCCAACTGCGACTACGGCACCTATTCGGCCAATGGCGGCGCGGGCGGCCAGACCGGTGCCAACGGCGCCGGATCCTCGTCGAACGTCGCCGGCTCCCTGTTTGCCTACGGCAAGGGCGCGACGGCCTCGGCCGGCGGTTCCGGCGGCTACTGGCACCCCTGGGGCGGCAACGGCTACTCCGGTGCCGCAGGCACGAGCGGCCTCGGCGGCAATGCCAACGGCGTCGGTGGTGGCGGTGGTGGCGGCGGCTGGTTCGGTGGCGGTGGTGGCAGCTGGGCGAATTGCACCTGCCGCGCGGCGGGTGGCGGTGGCGGCGGCTCGTCGTACGCGGCACCGACGATCGCCAGCACAGCCTTCACCACCGGGTACCGCAACGGCGACGGCCAGGTTGTCATCACCTACACGCAGGGTGCTGCGCCGCTGCTCGTCTCGAGCACGCCGACGATGTTCGCCGCCCCGGGCGCGTCGTACTCCTACACCTTCACGGCGACCGGAACGCCCGCGCCGACCTTTGCCGTCGCCTCCGGCACGCTCCCCGCCGGCCTCACGCTGTCAAGCACCGGCGTCCTCAGCGGCACGCCGACCACCGAGGGGACGAGCACGTTCACGGTGACGGCCACGAACTCGGTGGGCAGCGCTACCACCGCGCCGGCCTCGATCACGGTGGGCAGCAAGCCGGTGTTCACCGCGTACGCGGCACCCGATGCGACCATCGACATGCCGTATCGGTACACGTTCGCCGTCGGCAGCGCGAGCGCAGCGACGATCAGCGTCTCCGCCGGAGCCCTCCCGGTCGGCCTTGCACTGACCGCCGGCACCACGCCCGGAACGGCTGTCCTCAGCGGCACGCCGACGACGGCAGGAACCTTCGCCTTCACGCTGACCGCGACGAGTGCCGCCGGCGCCACCAGCCAGCAGGTGACGATCACGGCGATGGCCGCGGCACCGATGCTCGGCACGGCGCAGATGATGGTCGGCGCCGGCCGTTCCGGCACCACCGGTCTGCCAATGACGGCCGGCATCCAGGTGATGGCGCCGCGCGGCTCGATGCTCGCCTCGGCGACATCCACGATCTACGCGGACCTCGCAGCGGTCGGCAGCAGCCAGGCAGGTCTGTCCGTCCGCGCGAGCGCGCTGATCCTGATCGGTCGCGCCACGAGCACCGGTGGCGACGCCGGCGCCGCGTCCTTCCAGCAGCTGATTCGCCTGAACGCGCGCGGCAACCGCCTTGCGCACCGCTACTTCAACCTGCCGATCGTGATCGTCACGGTCTCGACGAACGCGGCCGGCCAGACGATGACCACCCGCACGATGAGCACGCTGATGCTCAACCGGCAGACGATTGCGCCCGCTGGCGGCACGTTCGACACGCTCGCGACCAGCCTCAACGCCGCGGGTGATCAGTACGTCGCCACGGTCGCGCAGCTGGTCACCGGCCGGGTCAAGTCGATCACCTGCATCGGCTACGCAGACGAGCGTGGTACGCGCTCGCTCAACTTCAGCCTTGGCGCCGGTCGCGCCACAACCCTCTGCGCCGCGCTGCGCGCTGCGGGCGTCCGCGCCGCCAAGTGGAAGACCGTCAGCCGCGGCCCGAACTTCCCCCGTGCGAAGGGGATGGACGCCTCGTCCTGGGCGAAGAATCGGCGTGCCGAGATCCTGATCACCCGGTAGCCCGACCGATAGGCTGCACGCATGAGCCCGACCACCATCCGCATCATCGCGATCGTCCTCCTCGTCGCGATCGGTGTGTTCCTGCTCTCGGTGCTCTGGGAGCCGATCAACGCACTCTGGCGCTGACGCGCTAGAGCGGCGCGACCGGGTCGCCGATCCGGATCACACCCGGATCGACGATATCGCAGTAGATGCCGAGGTTCGGCTCGCCCTTCGCGGTGATCATCGCGCGCAGGGAGTCGACGTCCCGCTCGCCTGTGTCGGGATCGACGGTCGTGACGGCACAGCGGATGCACTCCTCGACGACCCGCAGCACCGAACCACCCACCTGGAGGTCGCGGCCGATCCACGTGTCCTCCTCGAACGGCGCACCGCCGATGGTCTGAATCATCATCCGGAAGCGACGCGGATCGATCGGACCAAGTCCGAGTGCATCGATCGATGGCGTGCCGATCAGCGACGCCGCGAATCCCGACCAGCCGCCACGGCCATCCGCGGCACGCGCCAGGCGGACGGGCTCGCCGGCCCAGTCCGACAGCGCCTCGCGCCACGGTCCCGGCACGAGGGTCGCCTCGATCGTGGACTTCATGTCGAAGCCCGCCGTGAACCGCTCACCCGTCGGCGTCTCACCCACGACCAGCGATCCGTCGGGCAGGACGATCGAGAGGATCTCCCCATCGAAGGCCGCCGTCGCCTGACACAGTGGAAGGCGTCGCGCCTGGTTGAGCGATTGGTTCGCATCGTCGACGAGGAAGAAGATCCGATCGTCGACGACACCGCGGTCGTGCAGCACGAGCTGATCTACGTCGCCCATCCTGAGGCTCTTGACGGGCGTGTGGAGCAGGCGCGCGACAGTTGTCATGCGCGCAGTGTGGCAGCCCGCCTAGCGCTCGCAGACGACGCCGTCGCCATCACCATCGCGGTACCACGCATACTCGGGATCAATGCCCTCGGTATACGGGCCGAGCCCAGCCGCGATCGCGTTGCTGCAGTACGGGTACCGCGCATCGAGCCCCCCGCTCGTCGCTGCACCGGCGACGGCCTCGGCCGCCGCCGCGGGCGAGCCCATCGTGATCGTCGCGCGCGACGGCCGCAGCACGCGCGCGGCGCTGCCACAGCCGGTAATGCCGAGCCGCAGGGCGGCCTTCTCCGCGGAATCGACCGTCAGGCGCCAACGCCATTTGACGGCGATCCACGTGGAGACGTACGTGCAGCGGTAGCGGGTGAAGGCCGGTAGCCAGGCGGCCGGGTCCTGATCGCTCTTCCGCCGGTTCGTCGTAGCCGTCACGGCGATCAGCGAGAGCGGATAGTCGAGGTCGTTCGCGAACGCCTCGCGCGTCGCCGGGCTCCAGCGCCAGGCCCCCGACTTCCAAGCCTCGCTGAGCGGCACGAAGTGATCGATGTCGAGGCGACCGGCGTCGGTGATGAACAGGTCGTCGTAGGCCGACCACCAGCGGCCACCGCCGAGGCGACAACCGGCGAAGAGCGTCGGTCGGACACGTGCCTCGCTGATCAGCACCTCCTTGCGCGTGTCGCAGCCGTTGCCGTCGGCGTCCACCCAGTGGTTGAAGAGATCGCGGGAGTAGCCGTTCAGATTCGGCGCCGCGACCTTCAACTGAGGCAGAAGCGCGCCCGCCTGTGTCGTCGCGGCCGCGTCGGCGGCGGGCGCGAGCAGGGCGAGCGCCACGCCGACTACGGCGAGGGATCCTCCGAGCCCGCGCAGCATCAGTGCGTGTCCGTGCGGCATGGGCGCGACATGGACACATGGAAGCACGTCCGCAACCGAACGATGCGTGATCCGCGTCGCATTCGACGCACGACGGTCAGGCCGGCACGGATGCGATCAACCGCGCGCCGCCCTCGGGACGCGGCATCAACGTCCACGCGCCGTCGAACGTGCCAACCCAGGCGTCGATGATCGCCGTGCCCGTACCCGGCATCCGCACGGATGGTGGTCCGACACCATCGTCATCGATGGTGACGGCAAGGCGGTCTGCCGCGCGCTCCACCGCGACCGACACGTGCGTCGCCCGACCATGCATGGCGGCGTTCAGCAGCGCCTGCTCGACGATGCGGTAGACCGCGGGTGCACGGTCGGCCGCATCGAGTCCATCCGCGACCTGAATCGAGACATCGATCGAACCGGCATACGACGTCGCGAGGTCGTCGAGCGCGGTGACGAGCCCGACCGCCTCGATCGGCGGGGCGATGCGGCGCCCGACGGATCGGATGCCCGTGCCCCGCAGTCGCTCCAGATCGGCGACGACCGCGCGCAGCCCCTCGGCGTCCGCCGCGTCCACGTTCTCGGCGATCGCGCTGAGCCGCAGATTCGCACGCAGCAACACGCCTTGGACCTCGTCGTGCAGCGCCGTCGCGACCTCATGGCGGACGCGCTCGTCGGCCTCGACGATCAGCGTCCGCTGACGGCCGAGTTGCTCGACCTGCTCGACGAGCTGCTGCGTCTGCTCGCGGATGCGGAAGCGCGTGTAGCCGACGCCATTCGAGATCGCGAACAGCAGGATGACGATCGTCACGCCGCTGAGGGCGATCGCAATCCAGAGGTTCGCGTACATCCCCTTGCCCGTGACCGCGTCGTTGTTGATCAGTCGCAGCGACAAGAGCCCAGCGGTCGCCAATGCAGAGCCGGCGAAGCACGTGACGATATAGCGCACGCGGCTCGGCACCGAAACCTCGCCGCGCCGCCACCCGCCGACCAGCAGCATCGCGCCGACGACGACCGCCATGATGACGATGCCCTCGACGATCATCAGGCTCGTGTAGCGGAGGATGTCCATCTTGCCGCTAGACGAGATCCCGGCCACCACGACGCCGCGCCCGGTGAACGCGATCACGCCGAAGACGAAGATCGGCAGCGGCGCCAGGGGCCACGGTCCGAAGATCAGGCGCCAGCGGGAGAAGCCGAGGTCGTTGCTCACTCCGTCAGCGTAGCGATCGGCTGCGGCCGTCCGCACCTGCAGAGGCTGTGCGCATACGGCACAATGCACCTGTGCCTGCAACCCGCGAGATCTCCGTGCTCTACGTCGAGGACGATCCGGTCCTGCGCTCGCTGTTCGCCAACCTGATCGACGGACGCGACGGCATCAAGGTCGTCGGCACCGCCGCGGATGCGGATGCGGCGATCGACTTCGCGCGCTCGACGAAGGTCGATGCCGCCCTGCTCGATCTCGCACTCGGCCCGCGCTCGATCAACGGCGCCGAGCTCGGTTTGCGTCTGCGCCAGCTGGCTCCCGAGATGGGCATCGTGCTGATCTCACAGCATCTGATGCCGAAGTTCCTGACCACCCTTCCCGAGGCCGAGCGCCACGGGTGGGCGTACGTGCAGAAGCGTGGCGACCTCGCCCCGACCGAGCTCGTCCAGGTGATCCTCGCCACCGTCGAGGGCAAGACGATCCTCGATCCGACGACGCTCGATGGTCAGAGCGTCGATGGCGCCTCGCTCGACAAGCTGACGCCTCGCCAGCGGGATGTCCTTGCCCTGCTGGCGACGGGCCGCGACGCACTGGGCATCGCGGACGAATTGCACCTGGCCCACACCACCGTGCGTCGCGACATCTCGAACGCGTACCGCGTGCTCGTCCCCGACGTCGGGCCGGGGTACGACCCCCGTACCGCCGCGGTGCTCGAGTACCTGCGCGTCACGCGTCCGTACGACTTCGGCGACGAGGACTAAGCCGCTTCGAGCCCGTCGAGCGGCGCGCCGCCGCAGCACGGGTCGATGTTGATCTTGCAGGTCGCGCACTGGCTGTGGCCATGCACGTAGACAGGCTGCTCCGTGCTGCCGCACATCGGACAGGGCTGGGCACACGCGAGCAGGTCGCGTGCGACATCCCGCTCGGCGTCCGCCTCCATGCGGCGGATGCTATCGCCTGCTATCCGACGACCGGCTCGGCTGCCCCGCGGACGACCACGAGTGCCATCGACGTGTTGTTCGCCATCGTCGACTCCTGCGTCGACGTGCTGATCACGCCGCGCAACGGGTAGACGCCAGCGCGCGCGATCGTGCGGCTGGCGGCGAACGTCACCACGTCACCGGGCATCAGCGTGCCGAGCGTGCAGGTGAACAGCCCCCGCTTGAGGGCGCAGGAGCCACGCGAGGGGATCAGGCGCGTCGGGCGGGCCGCGCGCGGGATCTGGAGGACCACGGTTACGTTGCGGGCGGCGTAGGGTCCGTTGTTGCGCGCGGTCGCGGCGTAGGCGACGGCGGCGCCGCGGTCGAGGATGCGTGGCGTGGCGCGAACGCGAATCGCGACGTCCGCGATCGGGCCCATGCGCGGCTGCGACTTGCCGAGGCGGGTGATCGGCACGGTCGGCGAGCCGGGACCCGACGGCGTGTAGGACGGCGTCGGCGGCACCAGCGGATTGGCCGGCGTGATGGCCGGCTCCAGCGGGGTGAGCGGCACCAGCGGCGGCGCGAGCGCGTTGGAGAATGCGCAGTCGAGACGGGGATTGGCGACGGTCAGCTCCACCTCGACGTGCCCCATTGCAGACGGGATCGCGACGCCGTCGCAGACGACGCTCTTCAGCATCCACTCGTTGGTGCCGACGTACGCGTCGCCGGTCTCCTGGATCACGTAGCGACCGAGCGGCAGCCCGACCAGCGCGTCACCGGTGGCGACCACCTCACCCGCCACACCCGGCGCGGACGTCTGGGCGCGCTGCTCGCGCTCGATCGTCGGATCCGCGACCGACGACACCACGAAGCCCGCCGCGCCACGAGCGCCCTCGGTGATCTTGCGCAGCGTGATGGCGCCGGCAGGGGTGAACTCGTTGGTGAGCGTGCACGTTGCTCCCGTACCCGCCGCGATCGGCAGCGAGAACGACGTCGCATCGAGCAGCGTCGCGTCGATGCCAGCGCAATCCACGTCGACGAGTCGCCAGGTTCCGAGCGACGAGAGCGGCTGCTGCTCTTCGACGACATAGGTGCCGGCGCCGGACAGCGTGATGGCCTGCGGCGAGCCGGCCATCTTCGCGATCGTCGTCTGCAACTGCGCCTGTCCCACGGCGGCGCCCGCCAGCGTGACGTCGACCGGGAATGCTCCCGTGCCGCCCACCGTGACCTTGGACAGCGTGAGCGTGCTCGCAGCCGGCGGCACAACGGTGTTCACGAAGGTGCATGTCACGTCGTCACCGGCGGCGAGCGTGACCGCGGCCGAGCCGGCCTCGGAGGCCGAGTTGACCGTGGTCGTCTGCGCGGTCGATCGCCCGCTCGTGGAGGTGCACGTGACGCGGTCGAGACGCCACCCCGCCTGCGGCAACTCGACGACGCTCCACGGCGCACCCGCCTGTGCCGTCGCATCCCGCTGGAACGACACTCGGCCCGGAACGCCCGTGCGCGCCGCGAGCTGGAAGCGCCCGCCGGCCTCGTACGAGACGTTGCCGCTGAAGCTGGCCGTCTGCTGGACCTGCGTGCCAGACGGCCCCTCCACCTCCTTGACGACCGTGATGGTGCCGCTCTGCGGCGCCTGATCCACGAGGTAGGCGAAGCAGAAGACGTCCGTGTGGCCCTGCGGATAGCGGATCCACTCGACGTTGTCGCCGTTGAGGTTGTCGACCGCGCAGCGCAGTGCGGCGAAGGCGAACTGACTGCCGAACGACTGCGTGAGCACCGGATCGCCGGGTACGCCGCTCTGGACCCAGAGCTTCGCCGACGACTGCGCGCGCTGGGCCTGCGCGGCCGTGAGCTCGACGGTAACGGCGCCGTCGATCGTCATGCCTGTTGTGCCGCCCATGACGTTGGGCAGCGGCACCGTGGGGCGCGTCGTGATCGTCTGGGCGTAGGTGCCAGTGACCTTGGACATGCGACCCCACGCACCAACATCGGCGCGGCTCTGGTACCCGGTGCCGAGGGCGAACTGCCAGCCGCTGAGCGGCTTGCACCCGGTCGCCTGGCGCCCGGTGGCCTCCACGGTCGGGAGCACCTCGGCGCCGGCTGCGTACGGCGTGTCCGCGCCGAGATTCTGGAGGCTCTCCATCAGGTTGTTGCGCGCACGGTTCGCGAAGACGTCCGCGTAGCTGTCACAGACGCGCGCGACGAACGTGATCTGCATCGGCGGGGCGGGCATGTCGCCCGACGGGAGCGGCGTCGCCGGCGCCGTTCGCGCACAGTCGTTGCGCCAGATCGCCTGCCCGTCGGCATCCCAATTCTTGCCCGCGTAGCGCTGCTTGCCACCGTCATAGGAGAACGGCGGGATGACGTCGTTGGCGTGGCCGTCATGCCCCTGCCGGACGATTGCGTCGTCGTCGATCGTGATCGACACCCACGTGCCGGCACCGGTGGCGTGACAGATGGTGGTCCGCGTCGAGCCGTGATCGTCACCGCTCGCCAGCACCGAGGCGGGCAGGACGAGGAGACCACAGAGGAACGCGACAAGCAGAATGAGACGGCGGGGCATGACCGGGATCGTATCGCACTCCTGACAAGCGTTTCAGCCACGTCTGCACAGATGTGACGCGGCTTCCAGCAGATCCGCGCCGCCCACCGGACGTATCATGCGACGCGTGAGCAGCCCCCCACGAGCGCCCCAGCCCCGGCCCCGTGGCCGGCACCGCCGGCGCCGACCGTGGGGATGGATCCTGCTCCTCACTGCGATCGTGCTCGTGCTGCTCGGCACCGGCGGCTGGTGGGCCTGGGGGCAGCGCAACCCGGCGGAGATCTCCGGCAACCCGACGGAGGAGTTCATCACCACGCAGGAGGCGGCGACGACCGCCACGACCGCGCCCGCGGCCGTGCAGGACTGGCCCACCTATGGCTACGACAACGCCCGCACGCGGTGGAACCCCAACCTCCGTCTGCGCCCGCCGTTCACGACCGACTGGACCTTCCGCTCCGGCAGCCTGCTCGAGTTCCCGCCGATCGTCGCCGACGGGATGATGTTCGTCGGCCAGCTCCGCGGCACGTTCTTCGGCGTTGACGCAGCCACGGGCAAGAAGGTGTGGATCAAGGGCATCGGCCACTGCTCCGCCGCCGCCCCCGCCTACCACGACGGCGTCGTGTTCGCCGCCTTCCTCGCCCCCTACCCCTGCCCGAAGGGCGATGCCACCGGCGGTGGCTACGTCTTCGCATGGGACGCCAAGACCGGTGCGAAGAAGTGGGTGGCGAAGCTGCCGCCCGTCGAGTCCTCGCCGCTCGTCCAGGACGGCACCGTCTACGTCGGCGCGTGGGACAGCAAGCTGTACGCCCTCGACGAGGCAACCGGCGCGGTCAAGTGGGCGACGCAGCTCGACGCGCAGATCGTCTCTTCCGCCAGCTGGATTGACGCCGCCTCGGCGGGCGGCACACCCGCCGTCGTGATCGGCACGAACGGCGGCAGCCTGTACTCCGTCGACGCTGCCACCGGCGCGATCCGCTGGCAGGCGCAGAGCAACGAACGTCTCGGCAGCGGCCGCGAATACTTCTACGCCACGCCGACCGTCGCGTACGGGCGCGTCTTCATCGGCAACACCGACGGCTGGATGTACGCGTACGGCGCGCAGAGCGGCAAGCTGATCTGGGCACGGCAAGCGGGCTCGTACGTCTACAGCGGAGCGGTAGCCGCCGGCCAGGTGATCTACATCGGCACCTACGACGGCGACATCATCGCCTTCGATGCCGCCACTGGCGACCGCCTGTGGACCACGCCCGTGCCCGGCGCCGTGCATGGTGCCCCCGTGCTGATGGACGGCCTCCTCTACTTCTCGACGTGCTCGGGCTGCGGGCAGAACGGCGTGCGCGGCGCCAAGTCCGGTCCCGACGGAATCCACGCGATCGACATCACCACGCACGAGATCGTCTGGAGCGACCCGGACGGCAAGTACTCGCCACTCGTGGCCGATGGCGAGCGGGTGTACCTGATCGGCAAGGGGACGATCCGCGGCGCATCGCCGGAATAGCCGTCAGTCGAGCGGCTTGATCGCCGTCGTGCGCAACCCTGCGCGTTCGGCCGCGATGCGGACGATGAAGACGACGGCAATGCACGCGGTCGACGCGATCCCGCCGTTGACCCCGTCGAGCAGGACGTACGTGATGGCTCCGGCGACGGCCGCGATCGCATAGGGCGGTCCCGGGCGCATGATTCTCGGTACCTCGCCAAGCAGGAGGGCCGCCGCCAACCCGCCGCCGACGGCGGCGAACGAGCCGACGAAGACCGCCGTGATCGCCGGCAGGTGGAACGTGACCGCGTACTGCGCGCCCACCGCCGCGAACAGGCCCATCGTCAGGGCGTCGAGCATGAACAGCGCGTAGCCGAAGCGGGCGATCTGCCGCCCGAGCAGCAGGATCACCACGACCGCGACGCCGACGACGGCGATGTACTCCCAATGCCGCAGCACCTCGGGCGGCGTGTTGCCGATCAGCACGTCGCGGATCAGGCCGCCGCCGAAGCCGAGCGAGATCGCGAGGATGACGACGCCCGCGATGTCCAGCTTCTTCTCGTGCTGCCGCGCCAGCAGCGCACCTTCGAGCCCGCCGACCGCCGTGGCGACCAGGCTCAGCCAGACGGGCGTGTCCTTCGCGAAGTCCGGGAGGATGGAGGTGACGTCGGCCACACTCGCAGGATAGGGTCGCGCCTCACGCGTGGAGCGACCATACTCCCGACATGGACCGCCCCACGCTCGACAACTGGATGCGCCCGCCGCATCCCTTCTGGTCGTTCCGCCACGTGCGCGAGCTGATCCCGACCGCCCGCATCCGCCACGGGCACCACCCCCGCGCGCTGCCCTTCGAGCCCGCCGGCAACCTCCTCGACCTGCGCTTCGACAGCAAGGCCGGCGAGCGCGTGCTCGGCGAGTACCTCGCCAACACCCAGACCGACGCCTTCGTGGCGGTCAAGGACGGCAAGGTCGTCTTGGAGTGGATGGCGCCGGGCATTCGTGACGACGAGCCGCACCTGATGTTCAGCGTGACGAAGTCGATCACGGCGCTGCTCTGCGGCGCACTCGTGGGCGCCGGCAAGATCGACCCGGACGCGCCCGTCGTGCAGTACGTGCCCGAGGTCGCCGGCGGCGGCTTCGGCGACGCGATTGTCCGGCACCTGCTCGACATGGAGGCGTCGTACTCCTTCGTCGAGGACTACTCGCCCGGTCCCGACATCGTCCTCTACCGCAACTCAGCCGGCTGGTATCCGGCCCCGCCCGACCACATCGGACTGCACGAGTTCCTCGCGTCGCGGCAGAAGGAGGGCGAGCACGGCCAGCGCTTCCGCTATATGTCGCCGACCACCGACATGCTCGGCTGGGTGTGCGAAGCGGCCAGCGGGCTCCCGTACGCAATCGCCGTCTCGCAGTACCTGTGGGTACCGATGGGCGCCGAGGCCGACGGCGACATGACCCTCGATCGCTTCGGCGTGCCGCGTGCCGCCGGCGGACTGAGCGGCACCGCCCGCGACATCGCGCGCCTCGGCATGATCGTCGCCGAGGGTGGCGCCGGCATCGTGCCCGAGGACTTCATCGACGACCTCACGACCGGCGGCGATCCCTCCCACTGGGCGATCGGCGACTACGCCGACTGGCTGCCCGGCGGCTGCTACCGCTCGTGCTGGTACCAGCCGCGTCTGGATCCGGACTGCGTGATGGCCGTCGGCATCCACGGCCAGATGATCTACGTCGATCGGCCACGCAACGTCGTCGTCGTCAAGCAGTCGTCGTGGGACACGCCCGACGACAACGACCTGCACTCGGACGCCGAGTACGCCTGCCGGGCTGTCGCCCGTGCGCTGACGGCCGAGGAGCCCGACGCGCTGCTGGCTGCGACCTAGAGTTCTTCAAGCAGTTCCGAGCAAACGCGACGAAGCGCAGCCAATCCCGGCAGTACGAGAACCTGGAGCGCCTCGTCGTCGACCCGGTGGTAGGCGTGGACGAGTTCGTTGCGCAGTCCCACGATCCGCGCCCACGGGACCTCAGGATGCCGGGAGCGGATGTCTTCGCCGATTCCGGTCACGGCCTCGCCGATCACGATCAGGTGATACCGCAAGGCCGGTTCGGCATGCGGGTCCTCGAAGACGAGTGCGGCGATGTCATCGATCGCCACGACGATGTCGCCGAGACGCTGGCGTGGGTTACGCGGACTCAGATCCGGATCCCGTCCCGCTCGACCTC
>CAINDT010000209.1 GCA_903847495.1 uncultured Actinomycetes bacterium | reverse complement strand
TGGCCGAACACCATGCAGGTCTGCTCGATGACGCTGCGACCGGTGTCGCCGATCTTCGCTTCCTGCATCTCGAGCCAAAGATCGGTTCCCTCGCGGGTCCGCTCGCCGACGCCGGCGAAGACGGATAGGCCGCCGTGCTGCGTCGCGATGTTGTTGATGAGCTCCTGGATGAGCACGGTCTTGCCGACGCCGGCACCGCCGAAGAGGCCGATCTTGCCGCCCTTCGTGTACGGCGCGAGCAGGTCGACGACCTTGATGCCCGTCTCGAGCAGCGACGGCTTCGGATCGAGCTCCTCGAACTTCGGGGGCTCGCGATGGATGCCCCAGCGCTCGCCGGTGACGGGCTCGCCGTTGTCGATCGCGTCGCCCAGCACGTTGAAGATGCGGCCGAGCGTCTGCGGACCGACGGGGACGCTGATCGAGCTGCCGGTGTCCACGACCTCGGCGCCGCGGGCCAGACCGTCCGTGGAGTCCATGGCCACCGCGCGGACGCGGTTGTCGCCCAGGTGCTGCTGCACCTCAGCCACGACGAAGCCGTTGGCGGTCTGGATGTGAAGTGCCGCGTAGATCGCGGGAAGCGAGTCCGGGAAGACCGCGTCGATGACGACGCCCTTGATCTCGACGATCTTGCCGACGTTGCGCTCGCTCATGTGCGTCTCGTGCCCTCTCAGGTCGCTGGTCTCGAAGGTGATACCGCACGGACGCGTTACAGCGCCCGTGCATCTGGCGGCACCTTAGCGAACCTGGCCGCGGGACGGGGGGCAACCGGCCTCAAACGGCAAGCGCGATGACGAGAAACGGGACGCTCAGCGCGAGGGTCCCGAGTCCCGTCGCCTGCGTCACGCGTCCGTCGGCACGTCGGGCGAGCCCGAGCAGCACCGCGCCGAGCAGCACGAGCAGCACGCCCACCAGGCCACAGCCGCCCGCGATCGCCTGTCCTGCGGGCCGCCCGGCGGCCGCGAAGGCGCCCGACACCAGCGTCGCAACCACCACGAGCGCGACCAGCAACGCGACGAGGCGCAGCGCCGTGGACCGCCTGTCCGTGCCGCTCACGGCTCCAGCGGGTAGGCGCACGCCCAGCCATGACCGTCGGCGGCGTGCTCGAGGCGCGGGTCTTCCTGCGCGCATGACGGCTGTGCGACGGGGCAACGCGGATGGAAGCGGCAGCCGGACGGAGGATTGAGGGGGCTCGGCACGTCGCCCTCGAGGACGATGCGCTGCTGCGATCGCGCGCGCACCGGGTCGGCGACGGGCCGCGCTGCCAGGAGCGCGCTGGAGTACGGATGCCGCGGCGCGGTGTAGACCTGCTCGCCGGTGCCCTCCTCGACCACGCGTCCGAGGTACATGACCTTGACGCGATCCGCCAAACGCCGCACGACGTCGAGGTCGTGGGCGATCACGATGTACGACAGCCCGAGGTCGCGCTGGAGATCCTCCAGCAGGTTCACGATCTGCGCCTGCACGGACACGTCGAGTGCGGAGACGGGTTCATCGCAGACGATCACACGCGGCTCCATCACCACGGCACGCGCGATCCCGATGCGCTGGCGCTGTCCGCCGGAGAACTCGTGTGGGAAGCGGTTGTAGTGCTCCGGATTCAGCCCGACGCGCTCCATCGCCTCCTGCACCCTGCGCTTGCGCTCGACGGGCGTGCCGATCCCGTGGATATCCAGCGGCTCCTGCACGGACTGTCCGATGCGCATGCGTGGATCGAGCGAGGCGATCGGATCCTGGAAGATCATCGTGACCTGGCGGCGAAAGTCCGTCAGGCCGCGCCCGCTGCGGCGTGTGATGTCCTCGCCGAGGTACTCGATGGTGCCCGCATCGATGGACTGCAGGCGCACGAGGCCGCGGGCCAGCGTCGTCTTGCCGCAGCCGGACTCGCCGACGATCGCGAGCGTCTCGCCCGCGTGCAGCTCAAGGTCGACGCCATCGACGGCCTGCACGCGGCCGACCTCCCGTTGGAAGATGATGCCGCGCGTGACCGGGAATCCGATCGTGACGCCCGTCGCGCGGAGGATCGGCTCGCTCATGCCCGCTCCTCCCCGCTCAGGCGTGCGCCCTCGCGATCGCGCACGTCCTGTGCGAGATGGCAGGCGACCGCGGCGGTGCCGCGGCCGGTCGGCGTCAGCGGCGGCGGATCATCGCGGCAGACGTCCATCACGAACGGGCAGCGCGCCGCGAAACGACAGCCGGCTGGCGGTCGCAGCAGGCTCGGCGGGCTGCCGGGGATCTGATGCAGGCGCTCGGAGGCGAGGTTGCGCCCGGGCAGCGAGGCCAGCAGCCCCCACGTGTAGGGGTGCTGCGGACGGGCGAACAGCTCGTCCACGGTGGCACGCTCGACGACGCGCCCCGCGTACATCACGGCGACCTCGTCGCACAGCTCGGCGACCACGCCCAGGTCGTGCGTGATGAGGACGATCGCGGCGTCCACCTCGCGCCGGAGTTCGCGCATCAACTCGAGGATCTGCGCCTGCGTCGTTACATCGAGGGCCGTCGTCGGCTCGTCAGCGATCAGCAGCCGCGGGCGATTGAGCAGCGCCATCGCGATCATCACGCGCTGGCGCATGCCGCCCGACAGCTCCAGCGGATAGGAACGCAGGCGATCCTCGGGACTGGGGATGCCGACGGCGGCGAGCCCCTCGATCGCGAGCCGACGCGCCTCGGCCTTCGACACCTTCTGGTGCAGGCGCACAGCCTCCACCAGCTGCCAGCCGATCGTCATGACCGGATTCAGGGACGTCATCGGGTCTTGGAAGATCATCGCCATCTCAGCGCCGCGCAGGCGGCGCAGCTCGCCGCCGGGCAGGCCGACGAGCTCGCGGTCGCCGAGACGGATGCTCCCCTCCACCATCGCGCTCTTGGGCAGCAGACCCATGATCGATAGGCTCATCGCCGACTTGCCGCAGCCCGACTCGCCGACGATGCCAAGCACCTGCCCCGCATCGACGGACAGGCTGACGCCATCGACGGCGCCGACCGGACCATCATCGGTGCGGAAGGTCGTGCGGAGATTCTCGACGGTCAGCAGTGCCATGCCCTACTCCAGCCGGATCCGCGGGTCGAGGGTGGCGTTGACGATGTCGACGACGATGTTCGCCGCCACGATGATGATCGCGGAGAAGAGCACGATGCCGGCTGTCGTCGGCACGTCGAGGCGCTGCGCGGCCTGGACGGCGAGCCAGCCGAGCCCCTGCAGGCCGAACGTCACCTCAATCAGGATCGCGCCGCCGAGCAGCAGGCCGAGGTCGAGACCGAACATCGTCACGATCGGGAGCATCGCGTTGCGGAAGGCGTGGCGGACGATGACGCGCGTCTCGCCCGCGCCCTTGGCGCGTGCCGTGCGGACGTAGTCCTCGCTGAGCGTGTCGAGCATCTGCGAGCGCGTGATGCGCACGTAGATGGCGGCGAACTGCAGTGCCAGCACGAGGCCGGGAAGCAGCAGGTGATACAGCCATTGCCCGGGGTTCGACAGGGGCTCGTAGCCCGACAGCGGGAACCAGCCGAGCCGGTAGGCGAGGAAGTAGAGGGCCAGCAGGCCGAAGTAGTAGACGGGCAGCGATTGCCCGATCAGCACGAAGACGATCGTCACGCGGTCGAAGATCGAGCGTGGTCGGATCGCCGAGATGATGCCGATGGGTATGGAGATCAGCAGCCAGAGGATGGCGGCGACGAAGGTCAACGACAGCGTCACCGGGAAGTGCGTCCAGATCAGCGAATCGACGGAACGCTGCTTCGCAAAGGAGCTGCCGAAGCGGCCGAGCAATTCGTCGCACTCGGCGGCCGTCGAGCCCGGGCAGACGCGTTCACGCTCCTCCTGGGAGGGGCCGAGCACGAGCCGCTTGAGCGTGTAGCCGTACTGGACGTAGTACGGCTTGTCGAGGCCGAGCAGGGCCGAGACGCGCTCAATCTGCTCGGGCGAGGGGTTCTTGCCGGCGTAGAGGCGCGCTGGCGAGATGTTCGAGTTCCAGCGCAGCACGGGTCCGAACAGCACGAAGACCGCGAGGGTCACGACGAGCACCACGAAGATGCCGCCGAGCAGGCGTCGGATCAGGAAGCGGACCATGCGAGGGCGAGATGGTGACCCGCTCGCCGCGCCGGAGCGCGACGAGCGGGGTTGATCACCGTGCGGACTACTTGCCGTCCTTCAGGAAGTACGAGGCGAAGTAGAACTGCTTGCCGGGGCCCCAGACGTAGTTGCCCAGGCGCTCCGAGATGAACGACACCTTGCGGCGCAGGTCCAGCGTCGCCCACGGCGCGAGATCGCGCGTGGTATCGGTCGACAGCTGCGCGAACTGCGCGGTGCGGTCGGCACCGGGCGGCAGCTGGTTGATCTCGTCGACCTTGGCGTCGAAGCCCTCGTCGCAGAACTGTCCGTAGTTCGAGCCGGAGCCGCAGAGCAGCAGCGGGCCGAAGTACGTGATCGCGTCGCCGTAATCCTGACCCCAGGCGGCCACGCCGATGTCGTAGTCGCTCTTGGGGTCGGCCAGGAAGCCGTAGTAGACGTCTGCGGACAGCGCCTTGACGGTCACCTTGAAGCCGATCGCCTCGAGGGCCTCCTTCATCGCCGCGGACACCTGCGGTGCCGGGGCGTCGGCGAAGTTCGCCAGCGTGATGTCGATCGGGGTCTTCACGCCCGACTCGGCCACCAGCGCCTTGGCCTTCTCAACGTCCATGGTGTAGATGTCGGTCGGCTGATCCGCCAGCAGGTTCTCAGAGAGAATCTGGCTCCACGGCGAGCGGCTCAGCTTGCCGCCGATGACCTTGACGATGGCGTCGCGATCAAGGGCGTAGTTGACCGCCTGGCGGAGCTTGAGGTTGTCGAACGGTGCCTTGTCCGTCTTGAACACGGCGTAGTCCACCGCGGCATCCGGCGTCGAGAAGAACCGATCCTTGAACTGCGGATCGTTCGCCGTCGCCGGGATCTGGGAGCCAAGCGGCGCCGAGCCGTCGAACGTCATGTCGATCTCGTTCGACTTGAGCTGCGCGTACTGGGTCTCGTCGGGCACGCCGATCTGGAGCGTGATGCCGTCGATGTTGTTCTCGTTCTCCGCCTGCGGGACGCCAGCGGCGACGTTCTTCTCCCAGCTGGGCTCACGCTCGATCGTGACCGACTTGTCGAGCTGGTAGTCGGTGATCGCGTAGGGCCCGACGTACGGCGGCGGGGTGTCCGTCTTCTTGTGCGGCGTCGAGGCCGGCACGATGAACGCCCAGCCCATGGCGAGGGCGCGCGGGAACGAGCCGTCGGACTCGGTCAGCGTGAACGAGGTCGTCAGCTCATCGACAGCCTTGATGCCGCTGATGCCGATGTTGTCCTTGCCCTTCGACGTCGTCATCGCGTCGGTGTACTCCGACATCCCGACGATGCCCGCGTAGTAGCCCGAGGCCGGCGGTCCGCCGGTCGCGCACTGGATGTTCGGGTCGAGGATGTACTCGAACGTCGCCTTGACGTCCTTGGACGTGACGGGCGAGCCGTCCGGGAAGGTCAGGCCCTCACGCAGCTTGACCGTGTAAGTCTTGCCGTCGGCGGAGACGCTCGGCATGTCGGCGGCGAGCTCCGGCTGCATCTCGTCCGTGGCGGGCGCGACGACCGTGTTCGGGTAGCCATAGAGGCCGCGGGCCATGAAGTAGAAGACCGACCAGGAGATGCCGTAGTACGAGAGGCCATTCCAGCAGTCGATGTTGTCGTTCATCGCCATCTTCAGCGTGCCGCCCTTGACGGGCGTCTCGGCAGCCGGGAAGCCGCCGTTCAGATAGTCGCCGCCGGCTGCGGCGGTATCGCCGCCTCCGCCGCCAGAACTCGTGGAGCTCGAGCTGCCGCTCGAGCCGCAGGCGGCCGCGACGACGGCGATTGCCACCAGCGCTGCTGCCATCAGCAGATAACGGAGCTTCCTCATCGGATCTCCTCCTTGGTCGTGGTCATCGGATCAGTGTCCTTTCGGGGGATGGGACAGGGTCGGGGGCGGCTAGAGGATCGTGCCGCCACGGGGGTCGAGGGCATCGCGCAGGCCGTCACCGAGCAGGTTGAAGGCGAGCACGGTGAAGACGAGCAGGGTGCCGGGGAAGACCATCAGGAAGGGCGCGTTGATGTACAGGCCGCCGGGCACGGCGTCCGAGATCATGCGTCCCCACGAGGGGATCTCCAGCGGCAGACCGAAGCCGAGGTACGACAGCGCGGCCTCAGCGGCAATCGCGCCGGCCACCGACAGGCTGGCGTAGACGGTCAGTGGGCCGATCAACTGCGGCATCAGGTGCCGGAAGACGATGCGCGAGTTCGACGCGCCCAGCATGCGCGCGGCGGTCACGAACTCGCGGTTGCGGAGCGACAGCACCTCGCCGCGGAAGATCCGCCCCGGATAGAACCAGGAGAACAGGGCGATGATCAGGATCACGAACCAGAGCGAGGCGCCGAAGGCGACGGATGCGGCGATCGCGAAGAGCAGGAACGGGAACGCGGCCACGATGTCCATCAGCCGGGCGATCACGGTGTCGGTCCAGCCGCCCACGTACCCGGCGATCACGCCGAGCAGCAGCGCCACGACCATCGTCAGGAACGTCGCGACGATGCCGATAATCAGCGAGGTGCGCGCACCGAACGAGAGCTGCACGAGCATGTCGTAGCCGAGGTTGTTGGAGGCGCCGAGCACGAAGCACGCGCGTTCCCCCACGCTGGCCAGGCCATTGGCGCAGCCATGCAGCGGCCCGACCGGCAGCAGCGTGTAGTCGTCGACGCCCGTGGAGTTCGACTTGTTGACGGGATGCCCCGTCCACGACTCGAACAACGGCCCGGCGAGCGCGAACAGCACGAGCAGGATGATGAACACGAGACTCGCGAGGGCGACGTAGTCGCGGCGCAGACGGGCGAAGGCGAGTTGACGCGGCGTGCGCGCCAGAACCATGCCCTCGGTCTTCATGTCCTCGAACTGCTCGACGGTCGACACGCGACCCCCTCTCCCTCGCTGCGGGAGGGTACACCGAATCCGCACCGCGCGTGGGGATTGTCCCCACACGGGGTGCGGCTAACCCGCATGCGCGCGCGTTCGCGTCACATGCGAGAGCAGACGCAGCGACGCGTGGACGCCCTGGGTACGTGCGGGAGTCGCTGGACCCGGACCCTAGGAGATCGCGTCGGCGCCGGCGACGACTTCCAGCAGCTGCTGGGTGATCTCGGCCTGGCGGGCGCGGTTCATGTCGAGCGTGAGGCGGTCGATCAGGTCCTTGGCGTTGTCCGAGGCGCTGCGCATGGCGGTCATGCGGGCTCCATGCTCGGAGGCCGTGGACTCGAGCAGCGCGCGGAAGATCTCCGTCTCGAGCGCGGTCGTGAGCAGCGGCCCCAGCATCGTCTCGGCCTCGGGCTCGAACAGGAGCTCGCCCGAGACGGCGGCCTTGCCCTCCGTCGGGGCGGCTGCGGCGGGCAGCGGGATCGGCAGCACCTCGTCGGCGTGCACGGTCTGCACGAGCGGCGAATCGAAGTGATTGAAGATCATGATCAGACGGTCGAACTCACCCTCGCCGTACTGCTCGATCAGCGTGTTCGCGATCTGCTCCGCGTCCTGGTAGACGGGACGATCCGTGAAGCCGGTCCACACCTCGCGCAGCTCGGCGCCACGGAAGCGAAGCGACCCGGCGCCCTTGCGGCCGGCGGCGTACCAGACGATCTCACGACCGGCCGCGCGCTCAGCGGCGGCTTCGTCGATCGCGCGACGCAGGACGCTGGCGTTGAAGGCACCCGCCAGACCGCGATCGCCCGACATCAGCAGGATCGCGGTCTTCGTGATCTCGCGACGCTCCAGCAGCGGCTGGCCGCCGAGCGCGCCGGTGCGGCTGGCGGTCTCGGAGATCAGCTCGTGCATCCCATCGGCGAACGGGCGGAGCGACTCGATGCGGACCTGCGCGCGGCGCAGCTTCGCACCGGCGACGAGCTCCATCGCCTTGGTGATCTTGCTGGTGTTCTTGACGGAATGGATCCGCCGACGGATGTCCTGAAGGGACGCCACGGCCTACGCGGTCGCTCCTGCGGTCGCCGTGGAGCCCTGGAAGCCCGCGGCGAACTGCTCGACGGCCGACGTGAGCTTGGCGACCGTGTCGTCCGACAGGTCGAGCGACTCGCGGATGCCGGCCAGAATCGTCTTCTCGGCACGCAGCGACTGGCGGAAGCCGTCGTTGAAGCGCGCGACGTCGTCGACGGCGACAGCGTCGACGTGACCATTGGTCGTCGCCCAGATGATCGCGACCTGCTCCTCGATCGGCCACGGGTCGTACTGGTTCTGGTTGAGCGTCTTGACCAGGCGCTGACCGCGGTTGATCTGCGCGAGCGTGGCTGCGTCGAGCTCCGAGGCGAACTGCGCGAACGCCTCGAGGGCGCGGAACTGCGCGAGCTCGAGCTTGAGACGGCCGGCGACCTTCTTCATCGCCTTCGTCTGGGCGTTCGAGCCGACGCGCGACACGGACAGACCGACGTTGATGGCCGGGCGGACGCCCTGGAAGAACAGGCTCGTCTCCAGGAAGATCTGACCGTCGGTGATCGAGATGACGTTGGTGGGGATGTACGCCGACACGTCACCGGCCTGCGTCTCGATGACGGGCAGTGCCGTCAGGGAGCCACCGCCGAGCTCGTCGCTCAGCTTGACCGCGCGCTCGAGCAGACGCGAGTGCAGGTAGAAGACGTCGCCCGGGAAGGCCTCGCGACCCGGAGGGCGGCGCACCAGCAGCGACATCTGACGATAGGCATCGGCCTGCTTCGTCAGGTCGTCGTACACCACGAGGGCGTGGCCGCCCTTGTACAGGAAGTACTCGCCCATCGCGCAACCGGCGTACGGAGCGATGTACTTGATCGGTGCGGCCTCGGAGGCGTTGGCGGCGACGACGATGGTGTACTCCATCGCGCCGTGCTCGCGCAGCTTCTCGACGACCTGCGCGACCGTCGAGGCCTTCTGGCCGACGGCGACGTAGACGCAGATGACGCCCGAGTCCTTCTGGTTGATGATCGTGTCGATCGCGACGGCGGTCTTGCCGGTCTGGCGGTCGCCGATGATCAGCTCGCGCTGGCCGCGGCCGATCGGCACGAGGGCGTCGAGCGCCTTGAGGCCGGTCTGGAGCGGCTGGGTGACCGGCTGGCGGTCGACGACGCCGGGCGCCTTGAACTCGAGCGGGCGCTCCTCGGTGGTCGCGATCGCGGGGCCACCGTCGATCGGCTGGCCGAGCGGATTGACGACGCGGCCGATCAGCGACTCGCCGACGGGGACGCTCATGACCTTGCCGGTGCGGCGGACGGTGTCGCCCTCGCGGATCTTCTGCCACTCGCCGAAGAGCACGACGGCGACGTTGGACTCCTCGAGGTTGAGGGCAAGGCCGGTCACACCATGGGGCAGCTCGAGCATCTCGAGCGCGATGCAGCGCTCGAGGCCGTAGACACGGGCGATGCCGTCGCCGACCTGGATGACGGTGCCGATCTCCTCGACGTCGGCGGTGTCCTCGAACCCGCTGATCTGGTTCTTGAGGATGGATGCGATCTCGTCGGGATTCAGCTTCACGGTTCTCTCCGTCTATCTAGGCGGTCGGGATGCGGGCGGCGCGCAGATCGCGGCCGAGCAGGTCGAGGCGGCGACGCAGGGATGCGTCGACGAGGCGGTCGCGGACCCGAAGGACCACGCCGCCGAGGATGGTCGGATCGACGGTGCGATCCATGGTCACGGTCAGGCCGGTGGCCGAGGCAAGCTGCTGCTGCACCTTCTCGGCGGTGGCGTCGTCGATGGCGACCGCGGTCGTCAGTTCGACGGCAAGCTCGTTGCGATCGAGACGCACGCGGTCCGCGAACGCCTCCTGGATGGCGATCAGATCGCCGAGGCGACGATGCTCGAGCAGAACCTGGAGGAAGCGCGCGACGAGCGGATCGTCGCCCTTCGCGAGGGCCGCGAGCAGGTTGCTCTTGCCTTCGCCGCGGACGGCCGGGTTCGTGAGCGCGCGCGCCAGAGCCGGGTTCTCGCGGACGGCGTCCGCGATCTCGGCCAGCTCGCCGTCCACCTCGTTGAGGCGGCCGGCTTCGGCGGCGGCGGTGTAGAGCGCCGTGGCGTACGGGGTGGCGACGCTCACGCCTGCTCAGCGCCTCCATGCAGCGCGGAGAAGTCGACGCCCGCGAGCGCCTCCTCCACCAGCCGCTTCTGCTCCGCCTCGTTGAGCGCGTGCCCGAGCACCTTCTCGGTGGCGAGCAGCGTCAGGTCGGCGATCTCCGTCTTGATGCGATCCAGCGACTGCTGGGTCTCGGCGGCGATCGCCTGCTGCGCGGCAGCGATGCCCTTCTCCCGCTCCGCGGCGAGCTCCTCGCTGAGCTGGCGCTGCTGCTCGGCGGCCGTGGTGCGGGCGCGCTCGAGGATGTCGGACGCCTCGTGGCGGCTCTTGGCGAGCTGCTCCTTGTACTCGGCGAGCAGGCGCTCGGCCTCTTCGCGGGCATGCTCCGCCGCCTCGAGGTTCTTGCGGACGGCGTCCCGCCGCTCGTCGAGCAGCGCGGCGATCTTCCCGAACGCGAACTTCTTCAGCACGAAGAGCACGATCAGGAAGGTGACGAGCGTCCAGATGCTCAGCCCGAGCTCGGGCGTGATCAGACTGGCGTCGCTGGCGACTACGGCGGGCAGCATCGTTCGTTACCCGATGAAGAAGGCGACGAAGCCCATCAGGAGGGCGTAGAACGTGATGGCCTCGGTCAGCGCCAGACCCAGGAACATCAGGCCCTGCAGGTCGGAGCGGAGCTCCGGCTGGCGGGAGACGCCCTCAATGGTCTTGCCGATCAGGTAACCCACGCCGATGCCCGGCCCAATTGCGCCGAAGCCCGTGCCGAGTCCAAGCGCGATGACCTTCGCTGCGCTGACGATTCCCTCGTCGGTAACTGCCATTTGTCCGTGTCCTCCTGTGGTGGTGCTGCGTTGGGGTCAGTGATGGGGCTCGATAGCCGAGCCGATGTAGATGCCCGAGAGCATCGCAAAGATGTAGGCCTGGAGCGACGCCACGAGGCCCCACTCGAAGATGTAGAAGGCGACAGCCACGGGAATCGTGACGGGCGCGATGAAGACGTTGCCGAGCAGGATCACGAAGCCGACGCACATGATGATCAGCAGGTGACCGCCGAGCATGTTGGCGAAGAGGCGGACGCTGAGCGAGACGATGCGCAGGAACTGCGACAGGACCTCGAGGATGATCATCGCGGGCAGCAGCGCCTTCGGGCTCGGCGGCACCCAGCTCTTGAAGTACGGGACGACGCCGTTCGCGCGGATGCCCTCGACGTGGGAGATCATCACGGTCAGCAGCGTCAGCGTGAGCGTGACCGAGAGGTTCGACGTGACCGCGTAGATCGTCAGCCCCGGGATCGGGCCGATGAACGGGTTGTGCGTATCGAGCGGCAGCGGGATGAAGCTGATCATGTTCAGCACCCAGATGAAGACGAACAGCGAGGCGACGTACGGGAACCAGCGCACGTACGCGACCTTCGGCAGCGTGGCCTGGCCGATGTTCGTCTCGGAGAACGTGTAGAGCACCTCGACGACGCTCTGCGTGCGCTTCGGGTCGGTGCGCAGACCGCCGCGTACGATCCACAGCGTCAGTCCCACGGCGATCGCCACGGCGAGCCAGAGGTAGATGACGGCCTTCGAGATGCCGATCTCGATCGGGCCGACCGAGAACGACGCCCAGTAGGTGTTGATGAACTCCTCGACCGGCTGGAACTCGCTGCCCGAGCCGAAGGCGGCCAGCGGGAAGACCAGGAGACCCACCAGGGTCAGAAGGGTCAGGCTGAGTCGTCGGCGGATCAAGCGGTTCCTCCAGAGGCCGGCAGAGTTACCGGGTTCTCATCGCGGGACAGGACGTGGCTGGCCGAACGGCCCGCCATGTCGAACGTAAAGTAAACCAAGAAGGCCCCGGCGGCGGCGATCGCCAGCTCGCGCTCGCCCGACCAGGCGATCACGAACAGCGTCGCGAAGATCAGCCACGCGCGGACGATCAGGCTGATGCCGATCATCCCGACGATCGTGACCTGCGAGCGGCCCTTGCCGATGCGCTCGAAGGCGAGCGCGATGACGATGTTGAGGGCGAGCAGTCCGGCGCTCAGCGCCCACGCGTCGTAGCCCCAGCCGGCGACCAGGAAGATCGGCAGCGCGACGACGCACGGCACGACGGCGACGAAGCGCAGGGCGACGATGGCGGCGTGGCGGGTGGTCGTGGTCATCAGCGTGGCTTGAAGTACTTGAGGTAGAGCAGGTAGAACCCGAGCACGAGCCCGATGCTCGAGCCGATCATGATCGCCGGCGCGAGCCGATCGATCAGGAGGCCGACGGCGACGCCGATCCCCGCACCGAGCAGGATCCCGGCGATCACCACCATGCCGGCTCCGAGTCCCGAGGCGTCTGCCCCTCCGTTGGTTCCCGATCCGGTGATGCTGAACTCCGGTTTCCTGTTCGCAGTCGGTTGCCCGACCGAACGGAAACCTAGCAGGGGGTGCGCGGGA
>CAINDT010000208.1 GCA_903847495.1 uncultured Actinomycetes bacterium | reverse complement strand
TGGCGCGGCCGGCCTGAAGCGCGAAGGCCTCACCGCCGGTGATCGCAGGCGGCGAGGCGTCGCCAACACCCGCGGGCGGGGCGGCATGGGCGGAGACGACGCTGACGAGCGTCAGCGCGATAACGACGGCGACGGTGCGGAACATTGCGAGCGGCGAGCATACCACCGTCCTGCTCGGACGTTAAGGCACGGCCTACGCCCCGGCGAGCATGGTCAGCCGATCACGGCAGGCGGGTGTCACAGCACACCCCTCCGTTGCGGATCAGCGTGCGAAGCGGCTCGTTGAGCACTGCTGCCCCAAGCGCAGACACGCGTTCTGGCCGACTGGAGCGAATCGTCGACGAACCCTGCCTTCGTGTTAGAGTCGCGGCATGCGCCTCCGACTCGCCCTGTTCACACTCCTCGTCGTGCTGCTAACCGTCGCCGCTGCTCCCGCCTCGGCTGCGCCGAAGCGCGCCGTGGTGCTCGTCTCCGGCACGGCGGCCACCACCCCGTTCACGACACCAACCTCGGCCTGCCGCACGGGCTACTCGGCCGGGAATACCTGGGCCTATCTTCGCGACTCCCTCGTCGCACGCGGGTTTCCTGTGTACACCGCGCCCGCAAGCATGATCGGCACCCCGGTGGTCGACACCGACAGCCCCTACGACGGCCCGTTCGGCGACTGCCCGCGCCAGCTCCCAGCCCGCATGACGATCAATGCGACGGGGCCGGTTGACAGCAGCGGCTCCAACCTGGCGCGCTTCATCGACTACCTCCACGATCGCTACGGCATTACCCACGTCGATCTGGTCGGGCACTCGCTCGGCGGCCTGATCGGCCGCGCGGGCATCCGCGAGGTGAAGCTGTCGCGCGTGCCGGTGCGCATCCGCTCCTACACCACGCTCGGCTCGCCGTGGGACGGGGCCATGGCAGCCGACCCGACGGTACCGGGCAAGCCCGCGTCGGCCTGCGACGGGCTCGCGTACTGCGAGAGCTTTCTCCAGTCGCTCATTCAGATCCCCGGCATCTGGACGCTCGTCGAGTTCCTCAACCCGCGCAACGCCCCGAGTTGGAACCAGGCGCAGACCGGCTTCCTTGACGGAATCCCGGTGACGATGATGGCCGGCACGTACTTCACGAAGCCCGGCGGCTCGGTGCGCAAGTGGCCGAACGACGGCGTCATCCAGCGCGCCTCCGCGCTCGCCAGCGCCACACCCGATTCCGTGCTGCCGCACCGGCGCTGCCTGCAGTTCCCGCTGACACACAGCATGTTCGTGTCGGCCGCGATTGGCACGGCCCCCGACACGTCCCTGACCGGCAGCCCGACCGTCGCCGCCGCGCTGGCGAGCACGATCGCCGATGCCGGCACGGCGCTGTCGGACAAGAACCGCAGCGGTTGCCCGACTCGGCCCTGAACCGGCGACGCCATCCGCTCCCCCAGCGCACTGCTCCACCACTCGTAGCTCAGAAATCGCGGCTCGGTTTCTCAACCAAGCGTCGCGTCCTCGAAGCGTGCCGGTGGCACTCAGCCATCTCGATCGCCGCGCGGCGTGTTGCGGACGGTTGGGCCATCGAATCGCCGCAGGCGCAGCGCACACGCGAGCGTCGCCC
>CAINDT010000207.1 GCA_903847495.1 uncultured Actinomycetes bacterium | reverse complement strand
GTACTTCACCCTCACGGACGGCGAGGCGACGATCCGCTGCATCATGTGGCGTTCGGCCGCGGCGGGCCTCGTCGAGCCGCCCGTGCAGGGCCGCCTGATCCAGGCGCGCTACACCAAGGTCGACCACTACGCCAAGAACGGCTCGGTGTCGCTGATCTGCAACGCGATCCGCACGGCGGGCGAGGGCGAGCTGCTGCAGCGGATGCTCGACGTCCGCGATCGCCTGCGAGCCGAGGGGCTGACGTCGCCGGAGGCGAAGCTGCCGCTGCCGCGCTTCCCGCGCCGGGTCGGCCTCGTCACCGGCCGCGACTCCGATGCCGAGGCCGACGTCATCCGCGCACTGCGCGACCGGTTCCCGCCCACGCGCATCACCGTCTGCCACTCGCTGGTGCAGGGCGTCGGCGCGGTCAACGACCTCGTCGAGGCCCTCGCCACCGTCGCTGCCGTGCCCGATGTCGACGTCATCATCCTCGCCCGCGGCGGTGGCAGCGTCGAAGATCTGCTGCCCTTCTCCGACGAGGCGCTGTGCCGAGCGATCACTGCGCTCGGCAAGCCGGTGATCACGTCGATCGGCCACACCCGCCAACGACCGAACTGCGACGAGGTCGCGAGCGCCGCGGCGGAGGTCCCGGCCCGGGCGGCCGAGCACGCCGTACCCAGCGCCAGTGAATTGCTCGCGCACGTCGATCGCCGGGCAAGTGATGCCGCCGGGTTCGCCGCCGCGATCCTGGGCGATGCCGCGGCACGGGTCGACCTCGCCGCGATGCGCCCCGCTGGTCAGGCAGCGCTCGTCGCCCGCACGGCGCGCATCGACCTCGCGGGCCAATCGCTGCGCCACGCGACAGAACGGGCGACCAGCACTGCGCGCGAGCGCATCACGACGGGTGGTGCTGCGCTCCAGCACGCGCTCGTCGAGTTGCCTCGGGCCGCGTCGCTCGACGTGCCACGCGAGCGGCTGCGTCAGGCCAGTGCCGCGGTGCGCCACACGCTGGCGCTGCGCACGTCGGCGTTAACGGCCGCCGCCGACCTGATCCGCGCCCGGGACTGGCGCGAGCGTGGCTTCGCCCTCGTCCGGCTGCCCGACGGCGGTCTCCTGCGCGACGCTGCGGCGCTGACGCCTGGCCAGACCGTGTCGATCGAGGTGAAGGGCGCTACGCTCGACGCCACCATCGATGCAATCAACCCCGACCCCACGGAGGGCGACGCGTGAGCGAGCCGCAGAAGGTGTCGTTCGAGCACGGGCTCGAGCGACTTGAGGAGATCGCCGAGAAGCTCGGCGAGGCAGAGCTGAGCGTCGAGGAGACGATCGCGCTGCTCCGTGAAGGCAAGGGACTCGAGAAGGCGCTGCGGGTCTACCTCGAGACGGCGGAGAAGGATCTGCAGGAGATCGAGAAGGGCAAGGGGCTCACGGAGTTCGTGATCCAGCGCCCCGACGACGCCTGATCCCGCACGCGGGAGGGCGCCTGTCAGGATCTGAGCGATGGCCGAGCCGATCATCCGCTGCGAGGGCGTGACGAGAACCTTCCGGTCGCGCGCTGCGCTCGACGGGATTTCGCTCGAGGTGCAGCCCGGCCGCTGCTTCGGCTTCCTCGGCCCCAACGGCGCCGGCAAGACCACGCTGATCCGCTGCATCCTGGGCCTTGCCCGTCCGACCGCCGGCCGCATCACCGTCCGCGGACATGACATCGCAAAGGACCCAGCCGCCGCGCTGGCCCGCGTCGGGGCCATCGTCGAGGAGCCGCGCTTCTACGGCTACCTGTCGGGCCGACAGAATCTCGAGCTGTGGGCCGCCTACACCGGCGGCGACGCGGCCGCCCGAGTCGAACCTGTGCTCGATCGCGTGCGGCTGCTGGACCGCGCGGGCGACAAGGTGTCCACGTACTCACTCGGTATGCGCCAGCGCCTCGGTGTCGCGCGCGCCCTGCTGTCCGATCCAGAACTGCTCGTGCTGGACGAGCCGACCAACGGACTCGACCCAGATGGCGTAGCGGAATTCCGCGTCCTGATCCGCGATCTGGTCGAGACCGACGGACGCGCCGTCTTCGTCTCGTCGCACCTCCTCGATGAGATCCAGAAGGTCTGTGACGACCTGGCCATCGTCAACCAGGGAACGCTGATCACGTCGGGCACGCTCGCCGACCTGTTGGCAGGTGGCGCGAGCGCGCTGCGCATCGAGTGCGATGACAGCGCACGCGCGCAGCAGTTGCTGAGCGCGCAGGCCTCGGTGGCATCGGTGACGGCTGAACCGTCGGGACTGCTCGCCGTCCAGCTGCACGCCGATGTGCCGGCGAATCGAGCCGAGCTGAATCGCCTCCTCGTCGAGGCCGGACTCGCGGTCAGTCGCCTGGAGCCACGCACCGAATCGCTCGAGGAGCGCTACCTCCACCTGGTCAACGAGGGCGGCGCGGCATGATCGCGATCGCCCGCGCCGACCTGCGTCGCATGCTCCGCCGACGCGGCCTCGTGTTGACCGGCCTCCTGGCCCCCGCCGGAATCGCACTTGCGATTGCCGCCACCGTACAGATCCTGCACGTTGTCAACCCTGCCGAGCATCCGACCGCCGGTGGCGAGGACCTGCTCAACTTGGCCGCCGTCGTGACACTCGTGTGCATGGTGTTCGGCACCGTGATCGGCGCGATGTTCGGCGCCGAGGACGTCGCCAACGGGACGCTCCGCTACATCCTCCTGACCGGATGCTCCCGCCTGCGCCTCTATCTGATCCGCATCCCCCTCGTCGCGCTGGTCGCGATCGCTGTCGGTCTGCCCGCGCTCCTGATCCTGATCGTCGGTGCCTTCGTGCTACCGCACGCCGGCGTCCCGGGACCGAGCGGCAGCGCCATCCGCGAGCAGCTGCTGATCCTGATCATCACCGTCGGCGTCTACGCACTGATCGCGTACGGCATCGGGTCGGCTATCCGCTCGACGGGCGGCGCCATTGCCGTGGCACTCGGGCTCAATCTCGTCGGCCTCAATCTGATCGGCACCATCACCCTCGTGCTGCCCTCCGCAGAGCCATGGCTGCTCAACAGCGCCATCTCCCGCGTCACCACCGGCGGCGACACGAGCATCGGCGTGGCGCTCTTGGCGATTGTCGTGTGGGTCGGTGCCTTCCTGGCCGTCGGCCTGGTCCGCGCGCTGCGCACCGAGGCGTAGTGGGCGCCGCAGAGCGCACCAACACTCATGTGCAACGATTCACCTAATGGATCACGTCTCCCCCGAACTGGCCGCCGACTGCCACCCGACGCCGGTCGCGCGCCTGCTCGCCGAACGCAACGAGCCCGGCGAGCACTTCGTCCGCTCGCATCACGGCACGCCCCGCATCGAGGAACGCGACTACGCCCTCGAGGTGACCGGGCTCGTCACGCGCCCGATTCGCTGGTCGCTCACCGATCTCCGCAAGCTGTCGCACACGACCGCGCACGTCACGCTCGAGTGCGCCGGCCATCGCCGCACCGAACTCGATCCGCCCGCGGACGGCGTACCGTGGGCGCTCGGTGCCGTGGGACACGCGCGCTGGGCCGGCGGCCAGCTGACCGACCTGCTCAGCATCGTTCGTCCACTGCCGGAGGCCACGCACATCGTCTTCCACGGCTGCGACCTCGGCGACATCGACGGGTATGACACCCCGCAGTCCTTCTCGCGCGCCGTCCCGCTCGCCGACCCCGCGATCCGCGCGACGATCCTCGCCTGGGAGATGAACGGCCGGCGACTCGAGCCGGAGCACGGCTATCCCGTCCGCGCGATCGTCCCGGGCTGGTACGCCGTTGCCTCCGTCAAGTGGCTCACGCACATCGAGGTGATCCGCGGCGAATTCGATGGGTACTACCAGGCGGTCGACTACCGACTCCGCGAGGAGGGCGAACCCGAGCCCGGCCGCGAACTGACGCACATGCCGATCAGCTCGCTGATCACCAGCCCCGAGTCCGCCGATACCGTCGCGGCGGGCGACGTCCTGCTCCGCGGCATCGCCTGGGGCGGTACCGGTGGCGTCGGCGGCGTCGACGTGCAACTCGACGACGGCGCGTGGATTCCCGCGCGCATCGACCCTGGCCCCGGTCGGTACGCTCCGACGGAGTTCTCGGCCACGGTCCCGCTGACGCCGGGCAGGCACGTCGTTCGCTCGCGCGGCCGCGATCGCGACGGCAATCGTCAGCCCGACAAGGTCGCCTGGAACAGTCGCGGCTATGGCGTCAACGACGTCTGCGCGATCGAACTCACGGTCTCCTGAGCGGTCGCTAGCGCGCCCCGGGCGTCGTCGTACTCAACGATGCTGCCGCCACGGCCCGCTCGACGGCGATCGCCACGGGGTCGCCGTCGGCCAGACGTGCCGCGAGCGTGCCGCACAGGCAGTCGCCCGCACCGGTCGTATCCACGACCTCGACCTCGGGCGCCGGAATCGCCGTCGCCGCTGCGCCGTCGACGAGGAGCGCACCGGCGGCGCCGAGCGTGACGATCACCGGTGCGCCGGAGAGCGCCTGCAGCACGCGAGCCGCCCGCTCGGGATCGGGGATGCCGGTCAGATCGGCTGCCTCGTGCTCGTTCGGGATCAGCAACGGCTTCGCGTCGAGCAGTCGCTGCGGGATGGGCCGAGACGGCGCGGGATTGACGACAACGCACCAGCCGCCGGCGATCGCGGCCTCGGCCGCAGCGCAGAGAGCCTCGTCGGGAGCCTCGAACGAGAGCAGCAGGACCCCCGGCGCGCCGGCGAGCGCCGATGTGTCCAGCGTGATGCGTCGGTTGGCGCCCGGCGCCACCGCGATCTGGTTGCGCCCGGCGGCATCCACGACGATCAGCGCGATTCCCGTAGCCGCCGTCGGGTCGCGACGCACGTGCGCCACGTCGATGCCAGCATCCTGCAGTTCCTCGAGCGCTTCGGCACCGATCGCGTCATCCCCGACGCACCCGATCATGCGCACAGCGGCGCCGGCCCGTGCCGCCCCGACAGCCTGATTCGCGCCCTTCCCACCGCCGAAACGCTGGAAGACACCACCGGATACCGTCTCGCCCTCGCCGGGCAGGCGGTCGACCCGCACCACCTCGTCGACGTTGATCGAGCCGACGACGGCGACGCTGCCCATCGCGGCCCTACGCGGCAGTGGCGAGAGGGGCGGCCAGAATCTCGTCGACCGTCCCGACGACGGCGCCGTACATCGTCTGCATGTAGGCCATGCCCGCCGCCTTGTCCTCCGGCGTGAACGCGGAGATGCCGTCGTCGGCGAGCACCACGCGGAACCCGCCGATGAAGGCGTCGCCGGCGGTGTGCTGGACGCAGATGTGGGCGTGCTGGCCGGTCAGGATCACGGTCTTGATGCCGCACTGCTTCAGGTACATCTCCAGGCCGGTCTCGTGGAAGCCGGAGTACCAGCGCTTCGGGAACTGAAAGTCGCCCTGCTGCGGCGCAAGCTCGGGGATCACCTGGGCGCCCGGCGTACCGGCGAGGGCGTGCGGTCCCCAGAGCGCCTCCTCCATGTCGCCCGGCAGATGGGCATCGTTGGCGTAGCAGACGGGCCAACCACGCTCACGGGCGGCGGTCAGCAGCCGCGCAATCGGCTCGATGCACTCATGCGACGGCGGATTGGCGAGTGCGCCGGTGACGAAGTCGACGAGCATGTCGGCGACGATCACGGCGGGGCGATTGAGCGGCTCCATGTGAGGGAACCGTATCAATTCGGCGAAACCCCTTATCGGCTTGCCACACCCGTAACGCCGTGTGGCAGGATGAGACCTGTTCCCGATTCGAGAGGACCTTCTATGGCCCTGCGCCGAGCATCTGCCCGACGTCTCCTGATCGCGATCGCCGCTCTTGGAGCGGTGCTCGTCCTCCCCGCGCTCGCAAGCGCGAATAGCAAGCTCCAGGCGGGCTTTCTCGACAACGACTATGCGGGCACGTACCCCACGCAGTTCTGGCAGGACGCGGTGGCGCTCAAGGTCGGGTTCATGCGCTGGGATATGCAGTGGGGCGAGATGGCCGTGACACGCCCGGCCAATCCCCGCAATCCCGAGGATCCGGCGTATCACTTCGCGCAGACCGACCAGTTCGTCATCAACGCCGCGAACCACGGGCTGCAGGACAAGGTCATGTTCACGCTCTGGAAGACGCCGACGTGGGCGACCAAGGCCAAGTCCGCCAAGGCCACGCAGATGCCGAGCCTGAAGGACTGGCGCGATTTCGTCGCCGCGTGCGCCACGCGCTACTCCGGCACCTACGTCCCGCCGGGCAGCACCACCCCGCTGCCGCGCGTCACCGCGTGGGAGACCTGGAACGAGCCGAACGCGAGCTTCGCATTCCAGCCGCAGAAGAAGAACGGCAAGTTCGTCTCGCCGGCGAACTACGTCAAGCTGCTGAACGCACTCAAGTCCGAAGTCAACAAGGCCGTGGCCTTCAAGCCGACCTTCGTGGCCGGCGCCCTTTACAAGCAGGGCGGCCCCGGCAACCCCACCCCGGTCGCATTCATGAAGGGCATGAAGGCCGCCGGAGCGACGTTCGACGTCCTGTCGATGCACCCGTACAACAACACGCCCCGCCTCGGCCTCAACGATGGCAAGGACCAGAGCAAGACGAATCCGCGCTTCATCGGCGTCGGCAACTTCGACACGTTCATCAGCCTAGCCAACCAGACGTTCGGCAAGAAGTACCCGATCTGGGTAACTGAGTTCGGCTGGGCGACTCCCGCTCCGGGCAAGTCCCAGTACACGGTCTCGTTCGCTCAGCAGGCCCAGTTCGCCTACGAGTCGATCCTGCGCTTCAAGCAGCTGCCGCAGGTCGAGCGGATGGTGTGGTTCTTGGTGCGCGACAACGCGCCCAAGCCGGGAGCCTGGTACACCACCGGACTCGAGAAGTCGAACGGCGATCACAAGCCGTCGTACAACTCGTGGATTTCGGCGACCGGCAAGCTCAAGAAGTCGTCGATCCGATAGCACCCCGCATTACCCCGGCCCCGCTGTCGCATGACGGCGGGGCCGGAGCGTTTTCATGACCATCCGTCGTCTCCCACTCCGCACTCTCATCACCGCCGCCGCGGTGTGCTGCGTCTGCGCGGTGCCGGGCGCGGCGTCGGCCAAGAGCACCCTGCAGGTCGGCTTCCTCGATAACGCGTATGCCTCGACCGATCCGGTGGGCTATTGGCAAGACGCTGCGGCGCTCAAGGTCGGCTTCGTGCGCTGGGACATGCAGTGGTCCGAGATCGCGGTGACCAAGCCGAAGGACGCCCGCAACCCTGAGGATCCGGCGTACTTCTGGGCGCTGACGGACCAGTTCGTCCGCCAGGCAGCGGGACACGGGCTGCAGGATCGCGTGATGTTCACCCTGTGGAAGACGCCGACGTGGGCCTCGTCCACCGGCTCTACGAAGGCCCGTGCCACGCAGATGCCCAAACTGAAGGATTGGCGGGCCTTCGTCCACGCGGTCGCAAAGCGCTACTCGGGCACGTACACACCGCCGGGCCACACCTCGCCGCTGCCTCGTGTCACCGCATACGAGACGTGGAACGAGCCGAATGCCTATTTCGCGTTCCGTCCGCAGTGGCAGAACGGCGTGCCCGTCTCGCCGCGCAACTACACCCAGCTGTTGAAGGCCGTGCGCTACGAGGTCGGTCGCGCGGTGCCGTTCAAGCCCACGTTCGTCGCCGGCGCGATGTACAAGCAGGGCGGTCCGTCGAGCTTGACGCCGGTGCAGTTCATGCAGGGGCTCGCGAAGTCGAAGGCCAAGTTCGATGTGCTGTCGATGCATCCGTACAATCGCGTGCCGTCGCTGGGCATCCGCGATGGTGCACGGGAGAGCCGGACGAACCCCTACTCGATCAGCATCGGCAACTTCGAGACGTTCATCAACGTCGCGAATGGCATCTTCGGGCGCAAGTACCCCATCTGGATCACCGAGTTCGGTCTGCAGACGCCGGCCCCCGGCATCTCGCGCGCAGCGACCTACAGCCAGCAGGCCCGGTTCGTGCGCCAATCGATCGCGAAGCTCAAGTCGCTCCCCCAGGTTGAGCGCGCGGCGTGGTTCCTGATCAAGGACGATCCGCCCAAGGACGGCCACTGGTACACCACAGGCCTGCGCCGTTCCTCGGGCACCAAGAAGCCCTCCTTCGGCGCCTGGCAGCAGGCCGCCGCAAAGCTGAAGCGCTCGCCGATCAAGTAACCAATCTGGATCCGGATCCAGATTGGTCGCTTTTGTGCCAATTTGGATCCGGATCCAAATTTGTCAAATTCGTGCACGTTTTTGGCGCGCACCACCCTATGCCTTGTAGTCGCGAAGCGCCGCAGCTGCCAAAGTCCTGCGCACGCGCCGCTCGCCCACATCGAGTTCCTGCGCGATCACGTCCGGGGTCTTCCCAAATTCCGCCATCACGCAGATGCGGTGGTCAACCAGTTCGTGCTTCGTCATCGGCGGTGGCTCCAGAGGCGTATCCGCCAGCACCCAACGCTCGTAGTTGCGACTGTCGAAGAAGCCGACCATCCGCAACGCTGCCTTGATGTCGTACCACGCGGGCGGTGTGGCTTGGCCGGAGAGAAAGCGATGCGTGGACCAGTGCCAAGCACCGGGATCGCGGACCATGCGGGCTTTCACGGGGTTCATCGGCACGTAGCGCGCGGCTCGTCGTAAGTGCGGAGCATCCTCGATGGGAAAGACTTGATAACGCCTGCCCATGGCGTATCCCCGTCGCCCGTTTCGGTTGAGGTACCAGGCGAGCTTCCGGTGAGTGTGCCGAAGACTCTCCGAGAGCGCTTCAGGATCTGCGCGCACGAGCAGGTGATAGTGCGTCGTCATCAGGCAGACGTGCCCGATCACCACGCCGAACTCCAGCGCGCGAACACCGAATTCGTTCCAAAAGAGTCGGTGCGCGTCTGGATCCGGAAACAGAACGCCTTCGTCGACGCCTCTTGAGATCACGTGGAGCGGGGTCAATCCGTAGTCGATGCGGTTGGGTCGTGTCATGCCCGTGATTCGAGCGCATGTCCCAGCCACAGCGCTGTGCCAGCTCGTCACACTCGGCCGACAGGGTGGCGCCGTGTGCAGACCGAACCACATCCACCTACCCGAGTTGGTCATGTGGGATGCGCGAATTCGCGCGCCCCTCGTCCTCTCGCAGAGGCGCTCCAGTTTGGATCCGGATCCAGATTGGCTACGGACAGCCGGTGGCCGTACCCGCGGTGGCGGCGAGCACGGTGGCTGGCGCCAGCGACGGCAGCGTCGAGGGGTCGGTGCCGGCGGGCACCATCACTTGGATGGTCGACTTCGGAAGCAGCGGTTGCAACTGGTTGACGACCATGCAGGTTGCGCTCGGGATCGTGTCTAGCTGCAGCAGCGTGCCGAGCGGCGCCGTGTCCTTGGTGGAGACCACGGTCTTCCACGGGATGTACTGGCCCTTCTTCGCATACCCGAAGCGATCGCGGTACTTGAGGAAACGGACGCCGACGCCAGACGACCAGGTGCCGTCGGGCTTCTTGTACGTCGGCCGACCTCGCTTGGTGCGCCAGCCGCCGTCACGCCATACGGGCACGCCCTTCGACCAGTTGCCGTCAGTCAGCTGCTTCGTGCGCTGCCCACGGGCGTTGACCCACCAGCCACCGCCGAGCGCGAGAATCGTCTTGCCCTTCTTGGTCACGCCAATGGATCGGGCAACGACGCCGTCGGTGCCATAGAGGAAGTCCTCACTGAGACTCTGGTAGCGCAATCCCGGTGCCGGTGTCTTTGCGCCAGCCGAGGACTTCTCCGCCGCGGGAATCAGGTACGAGAGGTTGAGGTTGCCGAGCGGTCCCGGCGCCAGCGCCACCGGCGGCGGGCAGTCCACACCCTTCGGGAGCGCGACGAGATCGCCCTTGGTCGGCAGCTTCAGCGACTTGTCGGGCGGGATCAGGACATCGATGTGCTTGCCGATGATCGCGCCGCCCGTGTCGTCTGCACTGAAGCAGCCCTTGGACGGCGTGTTCTTGAGCGCCTCAATGTAGATCGCCGTGCCGCGGGAGATGACAGAGAGATCCGTGGCGATCGACTTCCAGGGCGTGACACTCGTACCGATGCCGACGCCGAACAGGTCGGGATAGCCCCGGTAGGCGAGATCGTCAGGCTGCCCCGCGAGCACGGCCGCCTTCTTGCAGACCACCTTGTAGGCGGCCTGATTGGCGGGCGGGTTCTGCCACGTGCCATCCTCGTTCGCGAATGTGGGACGCAGGTTGTCGGTCGACGCCAGGTTGGGATT
>CAINDT010000206.1 GCA_903847495.1 uncultured Actinomycetes bacterium | reverse complement strand
GGGAAGAGGTGCTCGCGCACCTGCTCAACCTCGCTGGCGTCGACGATGTGGCCGCCGTGCTTGCGCAGCTCGCGCTCCAGCTGGTCGCCGACCTCCTCCTCCACGATCACGACCGACTCGTTGGTGCAGAGGATCGAGTGGTCGAACGACTTGGAGTCGATGATGTGGCGCGCAGCCGCACTGATGTCGGCCGTGGCGTCGACGAACGAGGGCACGTTGCCCGGGCCAACGCCGAGGGCAGGATTGCCCGAGCGGTAGGCGGCGCGCACGACGGCGCCACCACCGGTCGCCACGACGACGTCGGTCGTGGGATCGGTCATCAGCGCCTCGATCAGCGGGATCGACGGCTCTTCGACAATCTGGATGCAGCCGTCAGGGGCGCCGGCGCGGACTGCGGCGTCGGACAGCATGCGGACGGCGTCGGCGCAGACGTGCTTGGCGCCGGGATGCGGGCTCACGACGATCGCGTTGCGCGTCATCAGCGCGAGCATCACCTTGAAGTACACCGTGGCGACGGGGTTGGTGACGGGCGTCAGCGCGAAGATCACGCCGGCAGGACGCGGCAGCTCGAGGATCTTGGCGTCGTGGTCGATGCGCGGGCTCACGAAGTCGTGGTCGCGGTAGTGGTCCCAGAGGCCGCGCGACAGCATGCGGTTCTTGAGGATCTTGTGCTCGACGACGCCCATGCCGGTCTCGGCAACGGCCTCCTCGGCATAGCGCTCGGCATGGGCCTCGGCAGCCTCGGCGACGGCGTCGAGAATACGCACGACGCGGGCACGGTCGTAACGGGCGAAGGTCTCAGCGGCCCAGTGGGCGCGCTGCAGCATCATCGCGGCGCGGGCGGCCCCGGGAGGATCCCGGCGCTCGAGCTCGATCATGCTCATGCCGTCACCGCCTGGCGCGACAGGGACTTCCACTCGGTGTACGCCTTGCCGATCGCGATCTCCGTGCGGTCGAGGATCTCATCGACCAGCTCGGGGCTCAGCAGGATGCCCGGCTTGTACTGCAGGACGCGCGGATCGAGCGTGGAGAAGATCGCCCAGACGCCGTGTGCGTAGAGGTGCTTCATCACCATCTTCGCGCCGGTGGGATGGTTGAACTCGAGGCCGATCACCACGCCGTCCTGGCGGATGCCGACAAACCAGTCGGGGTAGATCTCCTGGATCTGGCGCAGGCCCTGCTGGAAGCGCTCGGCCATGTAGTGCACCATCGAGCGCACCTCGGGCCGACCGCAGATCTCGAGCACCTTCATGCCGACGATGCAGCCGAGCTCGGAGCCGCCGGTCGTCGTGATGTGGCCGAAGCCGTCCTCCTTGAGCCAGGCCGAGCACTCCTCGGAGACCACGACGCACGAGAGGGGGTACATGCCGCCGGAGATGCCCTTGCCGATGACCATGATGTCCGGCTCGACGCCCGACTTCGAGATGCACCACATCTCGCCGGTGCGCATCAGGCCGGTCTGCACCTCGTCGGCGATGTAGAGCGTGTCGTACTGCTCGCAGAGGCGCTTGACGCCCTGGAGGTAGCCGGGCTCGGGGAGCGGGAAGCCGTAGGTCGCGGG
>CAINDT010000205.1 GCA_903847495.1 uncultured Actinomycetes bacterium | reverse complement strand
TTCTCGTCCTTCTGCGCCTCCTCGCCCATCGACACGAAGACGTCGGTGACGACGACATCGGCGCCGGCAACGGCCTCGGCCGGATCGCGCAGCTCGGTCAGGGAGCCGCCGTGCTCGGCGGCGATCAGCGCGGTCGCGGCCGTCACCTCGGGATCGGCGTCGTAGCCGTCGGGCGCGGCGATGCGGATGTGCATACCGGCCAGCGCGGCGGCCTGGGCGAGCGAGTGGAAGACGTTGTTGCCGTCGCCGATCCACGCGATCGTCTTGCCCTGGAGCTCGCCGAGATGCTCCTCGATTGTCATCAGATCGGCGAGGGCCTGCAACGGGTGATGTTGGTCGGTGAGCGCGTTGACGACCGGGATGGAGCCATGCTCGGCGAGCGCCTCGACATCGGCCTGAGCGAACGTGCGGATCACGATCGCGTCGCACATGCGCGAGACGACGCGGGCGGTGTCCTCGATCGTCTCGCTGCGGCCGAGCTGCAGCTCGTCGCCGCGCGTGAAGATGGGGTGGCCGCCGAGGCGCGTGACCGCGGTCTCCACGGACAGTCGCGTACGCGTCGAGGGCTTGGTGAAGTGCAACAGCACGGTGCGGCCGGTCAGCAGGCCATGCACCGACGACGGATCGGCCTTGCTGGCGCGCGCGTCGGCGATCAGCGCGTGGAGGGTGGCGGCGTCGAGATCGCCGATGGTGAGGAGGTGCCGCGTCATCGAAGGCGGCAGGATAACCGCGCCCCGCGCTACTTGGGGTAGTACGACGGGATGTCGCTCAGGTCCGTCGAGGCATCGACCTCGATGCGCCAGCCGTTGGGGTGCTTCGTATCGGCGCGGATGCCATCCTCGGCGAGGCCGGCGTCGGCGAGCCATTCGTTGTTGCGCGTGGCCGGTGGCCAGGCGCCGCCGTGGCCCCAGTTGCCGACGCGGATCAGGAACGGGCGCGAGGGGTTGGCGGCGTGGATCGCCCGTGCCAGCGTCGGCATCTGCTCCTGCGGGCTGATCTCGTCGTTGACGGACCAGTACAGGATCAGCGTCTGCTGCGAGTTGGCCAGGTTGGCGGCGAACGTCAGCGGGCTGCGCTCGGCGAAGCAGGCGGGGGCGAGGTACGGCGTGCCCTGGCATTCCTGAAACAGCGCGCGCTGCCGGATCGTGGGGAGCTTCCAGAAGCGCTTGCTCATGTCGATCGGCGCGTCCATGGCGACGATCGTCTGCGCCATGGCCGGGTACTTCACGCCGAACAACAGCGCGTCCTCGCCGCCCATCGAGCCGCCGGCGGCGACCTGGCGGTTCGTATCGATGCGCAGGCCGGGCAGGCGGGCGCGGAGGAACTGCACGATCTTCGCGTTGTCGGCGAGGTTCTCCGGCGAGCCGTACGAGTAGCCGCGGGCGTAGCGACCGGTGCCGTCGATGCACGCTACGACGAAGCCGTACGTGCCGGGGGCGTTGCCGAACGTCTGGTTGCAGACGGCGCGGCCGCCGGCGCCGTGGAAGACGTGCACGAGCGGCAGGCGCTGCTTCTGCGGGTAGCGCGGGTACGAGGCGACGAGGCGCAGCGTGCGGCCGTTCCAGGCCGTGTACCAGGTCGTCGCGGTGATCGTGTCCTTGCCGGCGAGCTTGAACGTCGTGCGCTTGGGCGAGTCGGGGATCTGGGAGTTGTCTTCGAACGGTCCGGCGTACACGTAGTCGGGGATCGAGGCATCCGTGCCGTCGCCGTCATCCTCGTCGAGCGCGTACGCCGATCCGGCGAGCGCAAGGGGAAGCAGTAGGAGGGCAGTGAGGGCGAGCAGCAGGCGCATGGCAAGACAAGGGGGCCGTCGCCCCATCCTAGGTGCGGTTTCGCGGACGGGATCGTGATCCCTTGCGCATCTGGACCCGGGTCCAGATGCGTCAGCTGGCGCGGAAGCGTCGCAGGCGCAGCGAGTTGCCGAGCACGAACAGGCTCGAGCAGGCCATCGCGAGACCCGACAGGATCGGGTTGAGGAAGCCGAGTGCGGCCAGCGGGAGCAGGACGACGTTGTAGGCGAAGGCCCAGAAGAGGTTGCCGCGGATCGTGCGCATCGTCTGGCGGGCGAGGCGCACGGCGTCGGCGGCCGAGCGCAGGTCCGGGCGCACGAGGGTCACGTCGGCCGCGGCGATGGCGGCATCGGCACCCGTGCCCATCGCGATACCGAGGTCGGCACGGGCCAGTGCGGGGGCGTCGTTGAGGCCGTCGCCGACGACGGCCACGGCGAGGCCCTCGGCCTGCAGACGGGTGACCTCGTTCGCCTTGTCCTCCGGCAGCACGTCGCTGATCACGCGGGTGATGCCGACCTTCGCTGCGACCACGGCAGCGGCTGCCGCCCCGTCGCCGGTCAGCAGGATCGGCTCGAGGCCAAGCGCGCGCAGTTCCTGCACCGCCTGAGCGCTGGTCGGACGGATCTGGTCGCTGGTGGACAGGATGCCGCGGATCGTGCCGTCCCACGCGACGGCAGCGATGGCCCGGCCCTGTTCGGCCTCGGCGACCGCCGCCGCGATCAGGTCCGGCGCCAGCGTGAGACCCTCGGCCCGCAGTCGGTCGGGACGACCGACGATCACGCGGACGCCATCGACGACAGCCTCGGCGCCGACGCCGGGGCGTGCCGCGAAGTCGCGCGCCGGCAGCGGCGCATCGACCGCCTGTGCGATCGCGCGGCCAACGGGGTGCTCCGAACCGACCTCCACGGCGGCGGCCAGGGCCAGCACGCGCTTCGGGTCCTCGCCCGCCAGCACGTGCACAGCGGCGAGCGCCATGCGTCCCTCGGTGACGGTACCGGTCTTGTCGAGCACGATCGCGGAGACCTTCTCGGCGCGCTCGAGCGACGGCGCGCCCCGGAGCAGGATGCCGAGCTGGGCGCCGCGGCCGGTGGCGACGAGCAGTGCTGCTGGCACGGCGAGACCAAGCGCACAGGGGCAGGCCACGATCAGCAGGGCTACGGCGGGAGCGAGCGCCTCGGCGATCGACGCGCCCGTCAGTAGCCAGCCGAGGAAGGTGACCACAGCCAGCACGAGCACGATCGGGACGAAGACACCGGCGATGCGGTCGGCCAGCCGCTGGGCGCCGGCCTTCTCGGTCTGCGCCTGTTCGACGAGTCGCGTGATGCGCGCGGCGGTGGAGTCGGCGCCGACGCGTTCGGTGCGCAGCGTCAGCACACCGGTCGTGTTGAGCGCGCCCCCGGCGACCTCATCGCCGGGATCCACGTCGACAGGCACGCTCTCGCCGGTCAGCAGCGAGCGATCGATCGACGACGTACCGGCGATCACGATCGCGTCGACGGGCACGCGCTCGCCCGGGCGCACGATGATCTCGTCGCCGACGACGAGCGACGCGACCGGCACGACGATCTCGTCGTCGGCCCGAACGAGCGTGGCGTTGGGGGAGCTCAGCTCGGCCAGCGCGCGCACGGCGTCGCCGGCCCGGCGGCGCGCGCGCAGTTCGAGCACGCGACCGGCCAGCAGGAGGGCGGTGACGACGGCGGCGACCTCGAACGTGAGCGCGCCGGTCGAGCCGCGCGCGGTCAGCGATAGGTGCATGGGCATCGAGGCCGCGTCGGTCAGCAGCAGGGCGGCGACGCTCGAGCTGTACGCGGTCAGCACACCGAGCGAGATCAGCGTGTCCATCGAGGCGCTGCGGTGGCGCAGGGCCAGGTAGGCAGAGCGATGGAATGGCCAGGCCGACCAGAGCGCCACGGGCGTGGTGAGGATGCCCGCCACCCAGCCCCAGCCGTGGAATTGCAGCGCGGGAATCATCGACAGCGCGAGCACGGGGAGCGACAGGACGACCGCCACGAGCATGCGATTGATGAGCGGATCCCGGCCGTGCGTGCGTGGCGCAGCGTCCGCGAGCGGTGTGGCGGCGTAGCCGGCCTCGGCGATGGCGCGCACCAGTTGCGGCACCGTGGCGACGGCGGGGTCGAAGTCGACGGCCGCGCGCTCCGTGGCGAGGTTGACGGACGCGGCGTCGACGCCCGGCACGGCCGCAAGGGCGCCCTCGGCACGGCTCACGCAGGAGGCGCAGTGCAGACCGTCGAGCGCCAGATCGACGTGCTCGGTGGGGGTGAGGGTGGGGGACATCTCCCTCCGAGTATACATACCCCCGGGGGGTACTATAGAATCCGTCGCATGGATCATCC
>CAINDT010000204.1 GCA_903847495.1 uncultured Actinomycetes bacterium | reverse complement strand
GCGGCGCGCGTGATCTCGCTCCAGGCGCTGGCCGAGACGCCGGCGGGTCGTGCTTCCGCGAGGATCCGGCGGATGGCGGCGCGGCCGCTGATCGTCGAGTCGCCGGCCTCGGCGACGACGACGCGGTCGTGGGTGCTGATCAGCGTCAGCGCGGTGCCGAGCTGGTCGATCGTCAGGCCGAGCGCCTCGACGTCGGCATGGCGGTAGCCGCAGACGTCGATGGCTGGTTCGCTCTGCAGGTGCTCGTGCCAGATGCGGTGCACGCCGTCGTGCCACTCCCGCTCGAACGCGACCTCGTCGGCCGCGTTCTGGACGTAGCGCATGACGGCGGAGCAATCCATGATCGCCAGTCCGACGCGCTGGCCCTTGAGGGTTGCTGCGACCTTCGCCACCTCGCGCTCGAGTGCAGCCAGGATGTCCTGCGGCTCCAGATGAGCGCTGGCGTAGGGGAAAGCGCCAAGTTCCCAGGTGCAGATCGTTGCGCGACCCTGCGGCGCGGCCTCGGCGTGGCGTGGGTCGGCGATGTAGATCCAGTGGTCGACGTCGGCGCCGAACGTTGCGTCGACGGTGGCGAAGAGCGGGCCGGCGTCGTCGACGCAGTAGAGGAGCACGTGGGGCGCATCCGTGTGGGCGCGTGGGCCGGTCAGGTCATCGACGGTGCACCCGAGCGCGGTGGCGATGGCGTCGAGCACGCGCAACGACACCTCGGGTGCGCGGCCGGTGCTGGCGCTCCGCCCGTTCTCGATCGCCGTCACGTACCCAGCGGAGACACCCGCGGCCTGCGCCAGCGCGCGCACGCTCAGGCCGAGCGCGGTGCGGCGATCGCGGACCTCGTGGCCCAGTTCATTAGTGGCTCCGTGTGGCATTGGCAGGTGACTCTAGCGAGCGGGCGAGAGCGAACGGTTGACGCGGCGCGAAATGTTCACTAGCGTGAACAACGTTCATTGTGATGTACGTGGCGCGGTGATGCAACCGCCCAGAGGAAGAGGAGTCTCCATGTCCAAGCGCTACCACGCTCTGCGCGATGTTGTCTGCTCGCTGCCGGAGCCCGGCTGGAACTACGGCCATGCCCGCTCGCCGTTCTATTCGTACGACGTCGAGAACGGCGCGACGTTCGTCATCTACAACGGCCGCATGATGCCGATCTCGCTGAAGACCTCCACCCGCGAGGAGGGCTACTGGGCGCTGCGCCGCACCGTCACCCGCCTCAACACGGGCGAGTTCGTGACGGAGCTGAAGGGCCCCGACGCCGGCAAGCTCCTCGACCGCGTCTTCACCCGCAAGGTCTCGGCCCTGAAGGTCGGCCGCTGCGCCTACGGCCTCGCCTGCTGGCCTGACGGCGGCATCATGGTCGACGGCATCCTCATCCGCCTCGGCGAGGATCGCTTCTGGTACGTCCAGGCCGACGGCGAGTTCATGGGCTGGACGCGTGGCGTCGCCGTCGCCTCCGGCATGGACGTCGAGATCTTCGACGCCAAGTCGTGGGTGCAGCAGATCCAGGGGCCGAAGGCGTTCGACGTGCTCGCCGACCTGTCCGATCAGGGCATGCCGGAGGAGTTCAAGTACTTCGACATGCGCGAGATCACGATCGCCGGCGTCGAGTGCCTGATCACCCGCACGGGCTGGACGGGCGAGATGGGCTTCGAGATCTACACCATCGACGGCACCGATACGGATGCGATCTACGACCGCACGACCGAGGTCGGCAAGGCGCACGGGCTCGTCGACATCGGCCTCGACCCGATGGACACGCGTCGCATCGAGGCGGCGATCCTCAACAACATCTCCGACATGGACTACCTGATGACGCCGTTCGAGGCGGGCCTCGAGATGTTCGTCGACCTCGAGCGCGAGGACGAGTACTTCGGCAAGGAGGCGTTGCTGAAAGCCGATCGTCGCACGCGCATGTACGGCATCAAGTGCGCGACGGCCGAGCCGCTGATCGGCGGCCACGTCGAGCGCGACGGCCAGGAGATCGGTGTCATCACCGCCTCCTCCTGGAGCCCCTTCCTCGAGTGCGGTGTGGCGTACGTGAAGCTGCACAGCGCCGATCTCGTTGAACCGCGCACCGGCAAGGTCGTCGGCTTCGACCTGCAGCTGCACGACTGCGAGCTGATCGACCTGCCGTTCTACGACACGGAGAAGAAGATCCCGCGCGGACTCGAGATCGCGGAGGTCTGAGGCGTGTCCGGAGGGCGAGCGAGCGCTCGTCCTCCGGTATCCGTCGGACGACCAACCATTTGCGCTGCTCGGCGGCGGCTACCCCGTCACAGCGCTGATTGTCGAGCTGCGCGCGACAATGCGCAGCGACGTTGCTGCCGTTAGGCCGTGGCCCTGGACGGCGATTCGCACCGATCCGGTTCGGGCGGCGGCGCTGATCCCGATGACCACGGTGCGCGTGGCCGTGGAGTTGGCCGGCACGCGAATGCGGATCGGCGCCGGGAGGGTGAGACCACGACGTCGACTCGCGGAGAGCGTCACCGGCAGCACCGCCGCGGTCTCGCTCGTGTTCCTCACGGAGATCGTCAGGCGGACCGACGATCCGGCGACGATCGCGCGGGGTGCGAGCGGTCGGAGGCGAAGCCGAGACAGGCCGGCCTGGGTCGAGGACGATGTGGACGTCGCAGCGCCCACCGCATCGCCGGCAGGGTTGGGACGTGCCGGGTCCAGTCCGCAGGTCGTGATGTCGGCGCACGTCGGTGCGGCTCCTGCGAGCGGTGCGACGTAGAGATCGTTGAGCGCGCGCACAGCGCCGTTCACATCGCCGTACTCGTAGTAGTCGACCATCACGATCGACGGCAGGACGCCGTGTCGCGTGGCGCAGGTGCGAGCCCGGTTCACGATCGCGCTGCGTTGGTTGACGATCGCAGCGGCGGCCCGCAGTCCGGACGTGGCGGGCGTGATGAAATGCTGCATCAGGAGGATGCGGCCCCGCGCAGCCGCGCTCCGGGCCGTCGGACGGCAGCTGTTCCAGAGGTTGGCGGGGCTGGTCAGTTCGCTGGGGAAGCGGAACGAGTACTCGGTGTCGCGCCCGACCGTGGTGAGACGGTGGAACCACGGGTAGGTGCTGGACTGGTTCTCGGCG
>CAINDT010000203.1 GCA_903847495.1 uncultured Actinomycetes bacterium | reverse complement strand
GCACAGCTCCTGCTCGACCACGCTGGCACGAAGGCCGCCGAGGTCCTGATGGTCGCCGCTCCCGCACTGGCCTTGGTCGCGATGATCGGACTGCGCTCACCGCCCGTGCATGCGGAAACGCCGAGCCTCAGCGTGCCGCGCGAGGCGATGCGCCCGAGTCTCGGGCTGATGGCCGGCGCAGTCGTGATGGCGACGATCGTCGGCTTCGCCGTGCTCACGTTCAACGACCGCAGCGGTGGTGGCGGCGCGTACGTGATCGGAGCCTACGGCGCTGCGACGTTTGCGGGGCGCGTGTTCATCGGGCATCTGCCCGACCGGCTGGGTGCCTACCGCACGGGGGTACTGGCGTTCCTGCTGGCGCTGGCGGGGGTCTCAACGATCGCCGTGGCGCCGAATTGGCAGATCGGCGTGATCGGCGGCGTGGTGTGCGGCCTCGCCTGGTCGCTGCTCTTCCCGGCGCTCGGCCTCCTGGCGGTCGATCGGACGCCGCGCGCTCAGCGCAACTCGGCGCTCGCGGTCTACACGGCCGGCTTCGATCTGGGAACGCTTCTGGCTGGCTTTACGCTCGGTTACATCGCCGACGCCGCCGGCTACGAGGCGGTCTATGCGTTCGGTGCCGGGTTTGCGATCGTCGGGCTCGGGCTCGTCTGGTCAATGCGAGCGAGCCGCGTCGCACCTGCCCCGAGCTGAGCCGGCAGCTGGCCGCTCAGCTCGGGACGGTTGCGGTGACGGGTCGAACCCGTCCACCGTGCAGGCTCAGCGCAGCTTCGCCATCCGGTTCTGCGCTTCGGGCAGCACGCGGTCGAAGACCGCAATCGCCTCGTCGATCTGCTCGCGCGTGGTGATCAGCGGCGGCGAGATCTGGATGGCCGGGTCGCCACGGTCGTCGGCGCGGCACAGGAGGCCCTCCTGGAGGAGCGTCGGCGACAGGAAGTCGCGCAGTAGGACGTTGCACTCCTCCTCGTTGAACGTCTCCTTGGTAGCCGGATCCTTCACGAGCTCCATCGCCCAGAAGTAGCCGGCGCCGCGGACGTCGCCAACGATCTCGTAGCGCTCCTTGAGTCCCAGCAGCTGGTCACGGAGGTAGTCCTGGTTGTTGCGGACGTTCTCGATCACGCCCTCGCGCTCCATGATCTCTAGGTTCTTGAGCGCAGCGGCGGCGACGATCGGATGACCGCCGAACGTGATGCCGTGGAGGTACATCTCGCCCTTGTCGAGCAGGGCGTCGGCGATGCGGTCGCCGAACAGGACGGCGCCCATCGGCTGATACCCAGAGGTGAGGCCCTTGGCGCAGGTGATGATGTCGGGCTTGTAGTCGTACCGGATCGACCCGAACCATTCGCCGACGCGGCCGTAGCCGCAGATCGTCTCGTCGGCGGCGTGCAGGACGCCGTACTCCTTGCAGATCTCGTTGACGCGCTGGTGGTACTCGGCGCTCGGCGTGAAGCAGCCACCGGCGTTCTGCACCGGCTCCATGATCACCATCGAGACCGTCTCCGGGCCCTCGAACTCGATGACCTCGCGCACCTCCTCGGCACACGAGAGGTTGCAGCTGCCCTGATCCGCGCAGTACTTGCAGCGGTACGGGTTCGTCGGCGCGACGTGGCGGACACCGCTCATCAGCGGCTCGAACGGGGTGCGGATGCTGGTGATGCCCGTCAGCGACAGGGCGCCGTAGGTCGTGCCGTGGTACGCGATCTGGCGCGCGATCACCTTGCGCCGCATCGGCTCGCCGTTGGCGTGGTGGTACTCGCGGGCCAACTTGATGGCGCCCTCGACGCCCTCCGAGCCGCCCGATACGAAGAACGAGCGGTTGATGCTCTCCGGCGTGATCTCCGCCAGCTTCGTCGCGAGCTCGATCGCGCGCGGATGCGAATAGGTCCAGTTCGTGTAATACGGAAGCTCCATCGCCTGCTCGAGCATCGCGCGGCCGATCTCCTCGCCGTACGAGTAGCCGATCTGCACGGTGAACAATCCGCTCAGGAAGTCCATGTACTTGTTGCCGTTCGAGTCGTACAGGAAGATGTCCTCACCGCGAACCATCACGGGGTGCTTGTCCGGGTCGTAGCCGGCCATCTGGGTGAAGTGCAGCCACAAGTGCTTGATGGCCTGCTCCTGCAGCTTCGCGGTGTCCATTGTCGCCATGGGTATCTCCTCCTGACCGCATAGTAAGGGACAGGACGGCGCGCCGGGTGGGAGTATCGATCGGCGGTATGCTGCAGCGCATTGCGAGCGCCGCCGGACGCGGCATGGAGGCCAATCAATGGCGATCGATCAGGGAACCGGAACGAAGACCGCGGCGCTGCAGGCCGAGCGCGAACGCTGGGTGTCGGCGTCGGTCGCGACGCAGCCGCTCTTCGTCGACCACGCGCATGGTGCGCGCATCACGGACGTCGAGGGACGCGAGTACATCGACTTCGTCGGCGGCATCGGGTCGCTCAACTGCGGACACACGCCGGAGGCCGTCGTCGCGGCCGTGCAGGAGCAGGCCGCGCGCTACATGCACCAGATGTACTCCGTCGTCCAGTACGAGGGCTACATCGAGACGGTCAAGCGCATGGTCGCGTGCCATCCGGGTGAGGGGCCGTTCAAGGGCCTGCTGCTCAACTCCGGCGCCGAGGCCGTCGAGAACGCGATCAAGATCGCGCGCTACGCCACGAAGCGCGACGCCATCATCTGCTTCGATCAGGGCTTCCACGGCCGCACGCTGGTGGGCATGTCGCTGACCTCGAAGCCGATGCCGTACAAGAAGGGCATGGGGCCGTTCGCGCCGGAGATCTACCGCGCGCCCGCCCCGTACCCGTACCGCGGCATCAGCACCGAGGAGGCGCTCGACGGCTTCCGCAAGGTGCTCAAGAGCCAGATCGATCCGTCCGGTGTGGCGGCCGTGATCCTCGAGCCCGTGCAGGGCGAGGGCGGCTTCCTGCCGATGCCGACCGAGTTCATCCACGGCGTGCACGCGATCTGCCAGGAGCACGGCATCCTCTACATCTCCGACGAGGTGCAGGCTGGCATGGGGCGCACGGGTACGCCGTCGGCGATCGAGCATCACGGCATCTCGCCGGATCTCGCCACGTGGGCCAAGTCGATGGGCGGCGGCCTGCCGATCTCCGGCGTGACGGGCCGCGCCGATCTCCTCGACACCGTCCATCCCGGCGGTCTCGGTGGCACCTTCGGCGGCAACCCGGTCTCCTGCGCCGCGGCGATCGTCGCGCTGGATCAGGTGCTCGACGCCGAGTTCCAGCAGCAGGCGGCCGCCTTCGGCGACGATTTGCGTGCCCGACTCGAGGGCATCGCCTCCCGGCACGATTGCGTCGGCGAGGTCCGTGGCCTCGGCGCGATGCTCGCGATCGAGCTCGTCAAGGATCGCGCGACGAAGGAGCCTGCGGCCGACGAGGTCGGGCGCATCGTGGGTCTCGCGCGTGAGCGCGGCCTGATCCTGATGGGCTCGGGTCTGTACGGGAACGCCATTCGCGTGCTCGTGCCGCTCGTCGCCACGACGCAGGATCTCGACGAGGGCTTCGCGATCCTCGAGGAGTCGATCGCGGACGTCTTCGCCGGCTAGATCCGTTCGTGCGAAGGGCCGGGTCGCCTGCGGGCG